>JANOVN010000377.1:0-13368 GCA_031417455.1 Hyphomicrobiaceae bacterium
CGGGCCATCAGCAGGTCCGTCAGTCGGCTCGACGAGAATTCATTCAGCGCACGAGCCCGGGCCGCATCGCCGAACTGCTTGCGCAAGGCGGGATCGCGGATCAAGCGTTCGGCTTTGGCTGCGATATCGTTCGCGTCTTCGGCAGTGTGCAGCAGGCCCGTCACGCCGTCGAGCATGGCGTCGGTGATGCCGTAAATCCGCGAGGCGATGGCTGGCAGGCCGCACGCGCCGGCCTCAATAAGGACAAGGCCGAAGCCTTCCCGATGGCTTGGAAGACAGAAAATGTCGGAGGCCTTGAAGTAGCGGTGAAGGGTCTGAGTGTAACCGATCGCTAAGACTGCGTCCGGCAATGGGCGGGGAAGAATTGCTCCTTCCTCAGGGCCGACAACCAGCAGGCGGACACGATGGCCGGCCTGCCTCAACCGGGTGAAGGCTTCGAGTAGCTCCGGCACGCCTTTGTCGCGATTGACCCGACCGGCGAAAACCATGACGATCTCGTCGTCGGCGATACCAAGTTCGGTGCGGACCTCGCGGCGGGTATCGGGGTCGGGTGCAAAACTGGTGCAGTCGACGCCGCTGACAGAGCCTGAGCCCAGCACCTCAAAGCGCGACCGCGGGGCGATGTTTTCCCGGGCCAGGAAATCGACCTGGGTGTGGCTGTCGACGAGGGCTGCGGTCGACGCGCGGACAGTCAAGCGGTCGGTGTTCTTCAGGAGCTGACGCATCCAGCCCGTGCGGTTGACCCAGACCTGACCGGTGAACCAATGGATACGAACCGGGACCTTGGCCCAGCGCGCGGCAAGCATGCCGGTGAGGCCGGCCTTAGGCGTCATGGTAATCGCGACTTTGACGTTGTTGCCGATCAAGAAGCGGCGGATAGCGAGCAGCGCGCGGAGGTCGTCGAGGGGATTGATCTCGCGGCGCAATTTCAACGGGATGACTTTGACGCCAGGGGGCACTTTCGTCACGACGTCTTTAAGCTGCTGGTCGACGATGTTCACCAGAACGCTTACGTCATAGACTTTGCTCATGGCTTCGAGATGGCTCGACCAGAACGCATTGACGGCGAACGGGCTCGTGATAATCAGCGCGAGACTCGTACGGGTCGCCGTTTGCTGCGTCGTTGTCGTCTGCGGCGCCAACCTGCACTCCCTTGCCCAAGGATCTTGCTTGCCCAAGGATCTTGCTCGTATGTCGATTTACAGTGGAATGACAATAACGTATTACCCGGCGTCCGTCTCACACGAAGCATCATTCCAGCACCTGTCTTGATGGGGCGGCGCGATTGCGTCAACCGGCATCGTGTGGCATCGGTGAACCTCCCCGGTCGACCTAAATCGGCTAACACACGCCAAGCTGACGACAAACGGGCTGATGGTTAGCGCCTAAAACGATCACATCGCCGGAGATTTTCATGATGCTTGGAACCACTTCGACCCAGAGCCAGCACAGCGTCGATCAGGACCGTGTCCGGCGGGCCATCATGATCGTGACCGCCTGCATGGTGGCGTTCGCAATCGTGTTTCCACGCTCGGCGACGACGATCTTCCTCGTTCCAGCGGTAGCAGCCCTTGGCGTTTGGTTCGCACTTGCGCAGTGGCGGGGGACGGGATTGCCGCTCAATGGGCTGATGCTCGCTATCTTGGCATTCGCGGGCTGGAGCCTGATATCGGCGGCGTGGTCGGTTGCGCCGTTTGCCTCGCTGACCAAGCCGCTGTTTTTAATTGCGGGGGCTGCCGGGTTGACGGCCCTATTTGAAATCGCAAAGAAATCCGAACCTGAAATCCTCGCGGCGGTGGCGCATGGCTTCGTGTTGGGATTTTTGGGCGGGGCGGCACTGGTCTGTTTTGAAATTCTGACGGATCAGGCCATCACGCAGTGGTTCATGAGGACTTTCGCCATGTTGCGCGAAGGTTATGACAAACATCTCGTTGTGAAGGACGGGGTCATCGTTGGCGTCGGCGAGGGCAACATCAACCGGCGCGCGACGGTCGTGACGCTATTGATTGTACCGGCAGGGTTATTACTGGCGAGGGTTGCCGATGCCCGACTGCGACGGACGGGGATTGCGCTGTTGCTGGCGATTTGCGCGATCATGCTGGTTGCAAGCACGCATCAATCTTCCCAGGCGGCGATCCTGGCGGGCGGTATCGCTTTTGGGTTGGCGCGTTTGTCTCCAACCTGGACACGCCGGGCGATTAGCGTTGCGTGGTGTGCGTCGTGCCTGCTCGTCGTGCCGCTCGTGTTGTTCCTGCACGATGCAAACCTGCACAAGAATGCTGCCGTATTCAACTCGGCGCGGCACAGGGTGGTGATCTGGAATACGACCGCGGAGGCGGTAAAGAAGGCGCCGTTGTTGGGCATCGGGGCGGATGCGACCGCCAAGCAGACTGAAATCGCGACGAAGGCTCGGGAAGCGTCTGGAACCGTTATCAAGGACGGGGCCTATGAGGTGACGACTGCGCGGCATGCTCATAATGCGTTTTTGCAGGTTTGGTATGAGCTCGGCGCTGTCGGTGCCGTGGTGTTCATGTTGGCAGGCCTGGCGGCGCTCGGGCTTTGCATGAACGCTCCTGCACTGGCTCAGCCGTTCCTGCTGGCGCAGTTTGCAGCCATCGCGGGCATGATCGCGTTCAGTTTCAGTATCTGGCAGCTTTGGCTGCAGGGTGCCATCGGGCTTGGATTGATTGGGATTTTGATTGCGATTGGTCAGTCTGTAAGCGCGTCGGCTAGCAAGGGCTGGCCGCTTTTTGAGGGCTCAGATCGCCAGCAGCGGATCTGAGGCGTTCAAGGTTTCGAAAAAGCGGACGCCGGCGGCTTCGCCGCGGGTCCAGGCGACGATACCTTTAAAGCGGCGGCCGCTTGCGAGTTCGACGGTTACGACGTCGTCAGTTCGCAGGAACGGTGTGCGCAGCAGGCCGATGCCGCCTTCGGAGATGTCCTTGGCGAACGCCGACACGATGGCCTTGCGATACAGCAGGCGGCAGGACTGGCCCAAGGTGCGGCGGCTCGAATGGCGACGCTGGGGCAGCTTGGGGAAGTAGGGTTCGCCTGCTTGATCCAGGCACGGCGTGCCGCCCCGCTCGGTTTCGATCAGCAGCGCCGATAGAGCTTGGGCATGCTCGCAGTAGAGTTGCGGAAGGCGACCCGGCGTTTCGGTTTCGAGCGCTCGAACGGCGCGCAACCCTTCGTGGCAAACCCTGCTCGCCACAAGGCTCAGCGTTCGGGCGTGGATCACACGGGCACGGTCGGCGCCAATTTCAGTTACGTCGAAGAAATGGGTTTCGAGGGCGCGCCGAAGAGCACGGAGCGCGACGAAGAAGGCGTCGATCACGTCCTGGGTTTCGCTGAGCGGTTCGATTTCGAGTAACGAGCGGCGCGTCAGGGAGAGCAGAACAGCGGGTTCAGGCGGCAGAAAGCGGTCGATCTTAGCGCGGTCCAACCTGTGGTTGCTCTTGGCGCTGCCGTTAATGCAACTCGCGACGATCGCGCTCATGGCGGCGGCGTAATGGGTTTCGCAGACGAGCGCTTCAAACAGTGGCGTGTTAGAATGCAAGGTCGTGACGACTGGAGCCCGAGCGATGGCGTTCATGGGTGAGTATCCGGTTGATTGAGCACAACCAAAGGTAGATGTCACAAACTAATTCCCGGTTTCAAAACCGCATCGTGTTGTCAGCAATTCTAGTCAATCAGAATATTCGTCGTAAAACTTTAGTCTAGCACGCCGCAGGCTCTCCATTAGAAAGTGCACTGCACAATCCAATTCAAAGTCGGCAACGCCTCAGAAAACTATCGATTGGGCAAAGCTCGTTGTGCAGTTGCGTGGTGCGTAATTCAATCCTGCAACGACTTCCCAACACGCTGGCACAGGTGGTATGCCAACCCGTCGACGGCAATAGAACGCTTAAAGATGGGCGTCCACAAGCGGAACCCAGCACGCGCACGCCGACGATGAGCCTCCGGAAACGCAGTGGCTGTTTTCGGAACTAGGTTGCCATCACCCAGGGAGAATTACGTGACGATTAAGCATGTACTGCTAGCCGCCGCTTTCGGCGCTGCCGGCATCACGGCGGCGCTGGCCGCAGACCCGATCAAAATCGGCCTCAGCGGGCCGTTCACCGGCGGATCGTCCGCGATGGGCGTGTCGATGCGTGACGGCGTTAAACTTGCCGTCGAAGAGATCAACAAGAAGGGCGGCGTCATGGGTCGACCGATCGCGCTCGTCGAGCGCGATGACGAAGCCAAGAACGAGGTCGGCGTGCAGGTTGCACAAGAGCTGATCAACAAAGAAAAAGTCGTTGCCACGCTCGGTTTCATCAACACCGGCGTGTCGCTTGCCTCCCAGCGCTTCTATCAGGAAGCCGAAATTCCGGTCATGAACAACGTCGCCACCGGAACGGCTGTCTCCAAGCAGTTCCCGGCGCCAAACTATATCTTCCGCACTTCGGCCAACGACAACGTGCAGAGCGCGATGATCGTTGAAGAAGCCATCGGCCGCAAAGGCTTCAAGAAGGTCGCTATTCTTGCCGACAGCACCAATTATGGCCAGTTCGGCAAAGACGACCTCGTCAAGGCCTTGACGGCTAAAGGCGTGACCCCGGTTGCGATCGAAAAGTTCAACGTCAAAGATACCGATATGACTTCCCAGCTGCTCAAGGCCAAAGAAGCTGGCGCTGAAGCGGTCCTCACCTATGCGATCGGGCCCGAATTGGCACAGATCGCCAACGGTATGGCCAAGCTTGGCTGGAAAGTGCCAATGATCGGTTCGTGGACGCTGTCGATGGGCAGCTTTATCGATCCGGCTGGTGCCAACGGCGACGGCGCAATGATGCCGCAGACGTTCATCCAAGCTCCGACGACGCCAAAGCGCAAAGCTTTCATCGAAGCCTATCAGGCTGCCTACAAGATCGAACGCATCCCTTCGCCGGTGTCGGCTGCCCAGGGCTATGACTCAGTCTATATTCTGGCTGCCGCCATCGAACAAGCCAAGTCGACGGACGGCCCCAAGATCCGCGAAGCACTCGAAAGCTTGAAGACCAAGGTCGAAGGCGTCGTCACCACGTACGATGCGCCGTTCACGAAGGACGACCACGAAGCCATCAGCGCCAACATCCCGGTCATGGGTATTGTCAAGGGTGGCAAAGTCGAAGCGGTCGACATGAAGGACCTCGAAGGCGACAAGGCCCTTCGGGTGAAGCCGAAGAGCCAATTCGTCAATCTGAATCGCGGCGTCTCAGGACGCCGCGATTTTCGTTTGATGGCAACCCACCCGTTGGCCTTCTCGGCCGATAGCTTTTTTCCTTACAACGGTGCGAAGTGCGTCAATGGAAAATCTACCCCAGCTAGTGGTCAGCGGCATTGCCGTCGGCATGATCTACGGCGTGATCGCGTTCGGCTATCAGCTGACATTCTCCACTTCGAAGACCTTGAATTTCGGACAGGGCGAGGCGCTGATGCTCGGCGCGCTCGTCGGCTGGACAACGATCCGGTTTTTTATGTCGCTGGGCCTTTCGGCAATGCCCGCCTATCTGCTGATGATCCCGTTTGTGCTGGCGTTCGGCCTGGCGCAGGGCGCCTTCGTCGAACTGCTGGGTGTGCGGCAAGCCATCAAGATCAAGTCCGAAGCCGGGTGGATCATGGCCACCATCGCGCTTGGCATCATTTTTCTCAATATCGCTGAAAACGTCTGGGGCCGGGACGACCTTTCGTTCCCCTCGCCGTTGGGTAAGGACTCGCTCAACATCATGGGCGTGCGCGTGCTGCCGATGGAAATCGTCATCGTGTTCGGCGCGATCGGGATGATGCTGCTCGTCGAGCTTTTCAATCGCAAGTCGATTTACGGCAAGGCCGTCGTCGCAACCGCCGCCGACCGGGACGCTGCTCAGCTGATGGGCATCAACACCAGCGCCGTGATCACCTTTTCGTACGCGTTATCGTCGATGGTTGCGGCGTTCGCTGGGATCATGGTTGCGCCGGTGACCCTGACGGGCGCCACGATGGGCGCGTCGCTCGGGCTCAAGGCTTTTGCGGTCGCCATTATCGGCGGGTTGTCGTCGGGCTTTGGCGTCGTCGTCGGTGGCCTGATTTTGGGGATCACGGAGACACTCACAGGCTACTTCATATCGACAGGTTATAAAGATGTTCCGGGGCTCATTCTGCTGCTGCTGGTGCTTTCGCTCAAACCCGCCGGACTGTTTGGCAAGACCGCAATCAAGAAAGTCTAAGGCGCACCCATGTACAAGTATTTAACCTTGGCGCTTGGGATTACAGGCGCACTTATTCTACCGTTTCTCATTTTGGGCATCGCAGGAAGCTCGGCACCGTATTACCTTCACCTTGTCATCTTGATCGCAATTTACGCGATCCTGGCACTCGGGCTCGATATCGTGTTCGGGTACACCGGCGAAGTTTCGCTCGGACATGCGGCGCTGTTTGGCATCGGGGCCTATACGGCAGGCTTTTTCGTCTATCAAAATTTGCTGCTGGGCGGCAGTTCGAGCAGCATCGCAGACATCTTCGTTGCCATGTTCTTTGGCACTGTCGTCGCTGCTGTATTCGGCGCGCTACTCGCGTTGCCGGCCTTGCAAGTGACTGGTCCGTATCTCGCCATGGTGACGCTCGCATTCGGGACGATCATCGGGATTTTGATCAACGAAACAGATGCGCTGACCAACGGGCCGAAGGGCATCACGCTGGTGAAGCCGATGCTGTTTGATCTCAGGTGGCTAGGCGACTCGATCCCGCTGCTGAAGATCAAACCGGCACTGATGAAGGATTTCGCGTTTTACTACCTTGTGATCGCAACGCTTGGCGCGACGATCGTCTTCGTGAACCGGGTCGTCGCTTCGCATTATGGGCGCGCGTTCGAAGCGTTGCGGGATAGCCCGATTGCGTCGGACTGCATGGCCGTCAGCGTCTACAAGCACAAAGTCATCGCGTTCGTTATCTCGGCAGCGCTTGCTGGTCTTGCCGGGTCGCTGATGGCCTATTCCGAACAGTACATCGCGCCCAACAACTTCTCATTCGAGCTGACGATCAGCTTCCTGCTCGCGGTGACGATGGGTGGACGTAAATCCCGGCTCGGGCCCATCGTCGGGTCGATCATCATCGTATCGCTGCCGGCGCTGTTGTCGGATATCGAGCTGTTCCGGATGATCGCTGCAATCATCGCGGCCATTGCCGTGCTGGCGGGCGGCTATTCGCTGTTTAAGGCCGAACCTGCCGACCGGATGGGGATTATCGTCCCGGTCGTGCTCTGCTTGGGGTTCTTCGCGTTGTCATGGGTCATCACCAACGTAACGGATTTCAAGCGCTCGATCTACGGCCTGATGATCTTGTTCGTCGTGTACTATTTGCCGGATGGAATCATCGGGTTCCTGAAGCGCCTGATCGCTTCGTTCGTGCCGGGGTTTGGGCAGGCCCAGCACGTCACGACCGTCCAGGGCGATGCGGCACATGTGTGGGCAGCACCGGCAACACCGACGCTCAATGGCGATGGCTCGATGATCGACGTCAAGGGTATCTTGATGCAGTTCGGCGGCCTCAAGGCCCTCGACACGGTCGACCTCAACGTCAAGCCGGGCACCATCCACGGGCTTATCGGTCCCAACGGATCGGGAAAGTCGACGATGATGAACGTGCTGACCGGCATCTACCGGCCGACGGGCGGAGACATCCAGTTTGCCGGGACGTCGATTGTCGGAGCAAAGTCGCCCGACATCGCCGGCAAAGGCATCGCACGGACATTCCAGAACGTGCAGCTGTTCGGCGAGTTGTCGGTGCTGGAAAACGTGATGGTCGGCTTGCATCATACCTACACGACAGGACTGGTTGGCGTTGCCTTGCAGACTGCGGGTGCTGCTCGCGAGGAGACGGCGGCGAAACTTCGCGCAGCGAGCATCCTGGGGTTCGTCGGCTTGCAAGCTCTTGCCAACGAAGAAGCGCGCAACCTGCCATACGGTAAGATGCGACTGCTTGAGATTGGCCGCGCGCTGGCGCTCAACCCGCAACTTCTGCTGCTCGACGAGCCGGCCGCAGGACTGACTGCGCCCGACATCAAGGACCTGATCGCGATCATCCGCAAGATCAAGGACCACGGGATTACGGTGATCCTCATTGAGCATCACATGGATGTGGTGATGAGCATTTCCGACACCGTGACCGTGCTCGATTTCGGCCAGAAGATCGCCGAAGGTCGGCCAGCCGACGTTCAAGCCAATCCGCGCGTCATCGAGGCCTATCTCGGTGGTACCGCTGCCGAACCAGCGGGAGCTCACTAATGTTGCAAGTTGAAAATCTGGTTGCCGGGTATGGTAAGGTCCAAGTGCTGCAAGGCATTTCGATGCAGGTTGCGGAAGGACAACTCGTTACGCTGATCGGTTCGAACGGGGCTGGCAAGACGACAACGCTGCGGGCGCTCACGGGCATGATCAAGCCGGAGAGCGGGCGCGTGATCCTCGGCGGGAAAGACATCGCCGGGATGGCAGCCTATGACATTGTCAAATACGGCGTTGCGCATTCGCCGGAAGGCCGCCGCGTGTTTCCGACGCTGTCGGTGACGGACAATCTCGTGCTTGGTGCGTTCACGCGGCTGACCGGATCGCGCCCAAAGGGCGACGTGCAGCGCGATGTCGACCGGATGTATGATTTGTTCTCGCGGCTTGGCGAGCGGCGCAATCAGCTGGCTGGCACGCTGTCGGGCGGCGAACAGCAGATGCTGGCGATGGCGCGGGCGCTGATGCTCCAACCTCAAGTGCTGTTGCTCGACGAACCGTCGATGGGGCTTGCGCCCCGCCTCGTCGAAGAAGTGTTCTCGATCATCGGGCGGCTGAAAAAGGAAAAGGTCACGATGCTGCTGGTCGAGCAGTTCGCGGCGGCGGCTCTCGAAATTGCCGACTACGGCTACGTCATGGAAAACGGCAAACTGACGGTACATGGGCCAGCGGACAAACTGAAAAACGACGCTGCCGTGCGCGCTGCCTATCTGGGCGCTGCGCACTAAGCAGACTTTCGTTGGTTGCCCAATGAAAGCCTGCTCAGTACCCTCCAATTTTGCAGGATTTTCACCGAAAACCGCCAACACACTTTTCGGAAATCCTGCTTAGCTGCATGACTACATGCCCCCATTCAAACTGGAGAAGCGACATGAAACGTAGCCTTGGATTGGCGTGCGCGGTGCTAGCGATGTGCAGTGTAAATGTGCGTGCCGCCGACGACGTGATCCGTGTCGGCAACCTCAAGCTCGCGCATTTTGGCGCGATCTCGTACATGGAAGAGATTGCGCCGTCGTGCGGGCTCAAGATCGAGCTTAAGATTTTCGCCAAGGGTCTCGATATCATGCAGGCGATCATCGCCGGTGAGCTCGATGCGGGTGCGACTGCCTCTGAAGCCGCCATTTCTGGCCGCGCGGCGGGAACGGCCATCGACATTGTTGCTGGCTTTGCGACGGGCGGAGCGCGCCTCGTTGCGAGCCCGGATAGCGGCATCAAGGCAGTCGCCGATCTCAAGGGCAAGAAAGTCGGCGTGACGCGCGGCGGCATTCAAGAGGTGCTGCTTGCAGCCGTGCTGGGGGGAGCTGGAATTACATCTTCGGATCAAGCCGGGAAGGACGTGCAGCTTATCTATCTCGCGTATCCCGACCTCAATCAGGCGCTTTTGAACAAACAGCTCGATGCGATCATGCAGACCGAGCCGCAATCGAGCCAGGCGATCAGCAACAAGTTCGGCGTCGAGGTGATGAAGCCCTATAACACGCCGATCGGTTCGCCGGTGCGGACACTGGTGATGACAGACAAGTACATCAAGGAAAAGCCGGAAGCCGCGCAGAAATTCCTGAACTGCTTCGTGAAGGCGACGAAGACATTTATGGACGAACCCGCGACCGCTGAGAAGTATGTTACCCAAACCCTGTTCAAGGGGCAGGTTACGTCGGCTGATTTCCAGGCGGCCATTGGCAATTCGCCCTATGCGATGGACATCACGCCGGAACACATTCAGGCGACGACCGACACGATGGCCAAGTACGGCATCGGCAAAATGGTGAACCCGCCCAAGGCTGTGGACTGGGTCAAGACGGACATGCTCGCGAAGGCCAAGGCTGCTGCCGGGATCAAGTAGGCTGACCACGAATTGGCTCAAAATGATTGGCGGGGCGTTCTTCAACGCTCCGCCATTTTTGTCGATGGGCGCTGCCGTCTGCGGGTTGCCGCAGGTGGCGGGCTCGATGGAGACCTGTTAGGGCTATCTGTAACTTTAGACTTATGGGACTAGTGGGCGGACAATGGCGAAGTCTAGTTGGATGCGGTGGGTCGAGGGGGCGGTGGTTCCTGTCGTCCTGCTGCTGTTGTGGCAGTTGATTTGCGACATGGGATGGGTCGATGCGCGCAAGCTGCCTTCGCCGCTCGCGGTGGCCATTCGCTGGTGGGCCTATATCTATCCGCAAGCACCGTTCGACGCCGCCAAGGACTTCTTTCCGACCTGGATTTTCTCGGGCGAGTTCGTGATGGATGCCTGGAGCAGCCTTTACCGGGTGATTACCGGGTTCATGGTTGGGGCGGGACTTGCACTGCCGTTTGGGCTCGCAATGGGGGCATCCGAGACGGTTTACCGCTGGTTCAATCCGCTGTTACAAGTGCTGCGGCCAATTCCGCCGATTGCCTATATTCCGTTGTCGATCCTGTGGTTTGGGCTGGGCAATCCGCCGGCGATTTTCCTGATCGCACTTGGGGCGTTTTTTCCCGTGCTCATCAATACGATCACAGGCGTGCGGGCGGTCGACAGCATTTATCTGCGGGCGGCGCGCAATCTGGGGGCGTCGAATTTCACGATCTTCCGCCGGGTGATCTTGCCGGCGGCAACGCCGTACATTCTTTCGGGCGTGCGGATCGGGATTGGTACGGCGTTCATCGTCGTGATCGTTGCCGAGATGATCGCCGTCAATAACGGGTTGGGCTTCCGGATTTTGGAAGCGCGCGAATATTTCTGGTCCGACAAGATCATTGCCGGGATGCTGAGCATCGGGCTGATCGGACTTGCCATCGATACGTTGGTCAACCGCCTGAACAGCCATCTCCTGCGCTGGCATCGCGGACTGGAAAGCTAGACCCATGAACATGGTTGACCAATCGAGTGCCGTCACTCACGCCGCCGCAGACGCCCATATCGTGGTCCGCGGGGTGTCCAAGAGGTTTCCGATTCCAGGCGGCGAGGTCGTCGCGCTCAAGGATATCGACTTGTCCATCGGCAAGGGCGAGTTCGTTTGTCTGCTCGGGCCGTCGGGTTGCGGAAAGTCGACGTTGCTCAACGCGGTTGCCGGGTTTTCTAACCCGACGGCTGGGACGATTACGGTCGAGGGCGGGACTATCTCCGCGCCAGGGCCCGATCGAGGAATGGTGTTTCAGGAGTATGCGCTGTTTCCGTGGATGACGGTCGCTCAAAACGTGGCGTTCGGTCTTGAGATCAAGGGCATGGCACGCGCGGACATCAAGACCCGCGTCGACGAACTGCTGGTGATGCTCAAGCTTGCTGATTTCCGGGACCGGTTTCCGAAAGACTTATCAGGCGGGATGCGGCAGCGGGTGGCGATTGCGCGCGTTCTCGCGTTGGACCCGCCGGTGCTGTTGATGGACGAACCGTTTGGCGCACTCGACAGCCTGACGCGGCGCTCGTTGCAAGACGAACTGCTGCGGATTTGGGCGCAGATGAAGAAGACGATCATCTTCGTCACGCACTCCATTGAGGAAAGCATCTATCTCGCCGACCGGATCGTGGTGATGACCTACCGGCCCGGCACGATCAAAGCCGACGTTTATGTCGACATGCCGCGTCCGCGTGACAGCAGCACGCAACCTTTCAACGATCTGAAGCGTCAGCTTTCGGTGCTCGTCACCGAAGAACAGAGCCGCCATGAGCAGGCGGAAATGAAGGGACTGACGACGGATTGAGGTTTACGACTTCGGCATCGATACGAGGCGGACGAAGGCTTCGACGTAGGCGGCGTCGTGGTATTCTTCCATGCGGAAGATCAAGCCATCGCGCTGCTCGGTGATGAAGCGGAAACTTCCGCTCAGCCGTTCGCCCGAAGCAAAATGGATGTAGATGAACTTGTAATGTCCGGTGGCCTTACGGCCATCGACTCTGAGGCCATCATTGACGAGTGCGCCGAACTCGAAGGTATCGAGAAGGAGTTGGAGTTTTTCGCGCAGGGCGGGCTTGCCTGCGACGGATGCGGCGAACGGGACCACGGCGCCATCGATGTTGAGGATGTGGACGACATCCTCGGTCATGAAGCTCAGCGCGCCTTCCAGATCGCGGTTGGTCCAGGCCGCGAAGCAATCCAGGAACAAGCGGCGCGTGGTTTCGTGTTCGCTAGAGGTGACGAGTAAATCACTCAATTTTGTCATGACGACCCCGATCCGGGGCGGGCGAATGTACGCTTCCCCTGGATCATCATAACGCTGTTCAATCGAAACTTGGAAGCCTCAAGCTGGGGTCAGAACGCCAGCCAAGCTGTAAGGGCTGGCGGAGGAAATAGAGACGGTGCGGATCTGGCCGACAAGGTCGGGTGAGCCTGCGGCGCTGACGTGCTGGAGGTAGGGCGAGCGGCCGATGACCTGGCCATTCTGGCGGCCGGCCTTTTCGAACAGGACCTGGACGGTTTTGCCGACGAGGCCCGCGTTAAACTTGGCGTGTTCGACTTCCAGGAGCGCCTGGAGGCGGGCGAGGCGTTCGGATTTGACGGCTTCGCTGACCTGATTGTCGATCTTGGCGGCGGGCGTGCCGGGACGGGGCGAGTATTTGAACGTGTAGGCCTGGGCAAAGCCGACATCGGAAATCAGATCCAGCGTTTGAACGAATTCGGCTTCAGTTTCACCTGGGAAGCCGACGATGATGTCGGTCGAGAGCGCGATATCGGGGCGGACGGCGCGGATCTTGCGGATCAGGGTGCGGTATTCCTGCGCGGTGTGCTTGCGGTTCATGGCGGCAAGGATGCGGTCGCTGCCTGCTTGGAACGGCAGATGCAGGTAGGGCATCAGCTTATCGATGCTCGCGTGGGCGTGGATCAAGTCGTCGGACATGTCTCGCGGGTGGCTGGTCGTATAGCGCAGGCGTTCGATGCCATCGATCTCAGCTAGGCGGGCGAGGAGCTTGGCCAGCGACCAGGGCTGATCATCCGGGCCGTTGCCGTGGTAACCGTTGACGTTCTGGCCGAGGAGGGTGAGTTCGCGGACGCCTCGGGCGACGAGCTTTTCGGCCTCTGCGACGATTTGGGCGACGGAGCGGGAGTATTCAGCGCCGCGCGTGTAGGGGACGACGCAGAAGGTGCAGAATTTATCGCAGCCTTCCTGGACGGTCAGGAATGCCGACGCC
>JANOVN010000378.1:0-1788 GCA_031417455.1 Hyphomicrobiaceae bacterium
GCAACCGATCCCTTTACCGAGAGCCAAAGCCCACGCGCGCAGCGCGCGATAATCGCGCAACCTCTTAAAGCACAAACACACTCGACCCCGTCGTCCGCCGCCCTTCGAGATCGCGATGCGCATCGCCCGCCGCCGACAACGGATACCGCTGATTGACCGCGATTTTTATCTTGCCCGACGTGATCATCCCAAACAGCTCGTCCGTGTTCGCCACCAGATCCTCGCGCTTGGCGATGTAGGTCGCCAGCGTCGGGCGCGTCATGAACAGCGAACCCTTGGCTGACAAAATCCCGACCTCGATCGGCGGCACCGGCCCCGACGACGCCCCAAACGTCACCCACAGCCCCTTAGGCCGCAGACAATCAAGCGATCCGGGAAACGTATCCTTGCCGACGCCGTCGTAAACGACATCGCAGCCCTTGCCGCCGGTGATGTCGGCCACCCGCGCAACGAAATTCTCGGTCTTCGTGTTGATGACATGCGCTGCGCCATGCGCCTTAGCGAGCGCCGCCTTGTCATCGCTACTCACCGTCCCGATCAGCGTCGCCTCGATGGCCCGCGCCCACTGGCACGCAATCAGCCCGACGCCACCGGCCGCCGCATGAAACAGCATCACCGTCTTATTCGTCACCGGATGTGTCTCGCGGAACAGATACCGCACCGTCATCCCCTGCAACATCATCGCCGCAGCGGTCGCATCATCGATGGCATCGGGGACCTTCACAACCCGCGCCGCCGCAATATTGCGTTCCTGCGCATACCCGCCCACCGACATCGCGTACGCGACACGATCACCCAGCGCGACCTCGGTAACGCCCTCGCCAAGCGCGATTACCTCGCCCGCGCCCTCCATACCCAGCACCGCCGGCAGCGCCGCCAGCTTGTATGAACCAGACCGCTGATAACAATCGATAAAATTGAGCCCGGCTGCGGTCTGCCGCAACCGCACCTCGCCCGGACCGGGCGCTGGCACATCGACCTGCTCATACACCAACACCTCAGGACCGCCGTACGAATGAATGCGAACAGCGTGGACCATGTCGGGTTTCCTTGAGTGAAATGCGGCGAATCGGATCAAAACAGGCCTAATACTGCCTTCACAACGCCATTGCGCGGTTCTAGGTGCAAGGGGCTGGTTCGACAAGGGGCGCCCGAAGAATGACGATCACGACTTTGTTTTCTCGGTCCGCCTTTGATGCAATCAAAGTCGGACGGACCCTGCTGACCCTATCCGCGCTTCCCGTGCTGGCCGCCTGCGCCACCGGCAGCCCCCCGCCCGAACTGACCAAAAGCGGATATTCCTGCGTCGACGACAGCGTCGAATGCGTCAGCCGCCGCCAGGCACTGCTACGCCAACTGACCGCCGACAACTCCCGCTCCTGGCTGAAGGAGCACCCGACGCCTGAAGCCTATGCGTCCGGCGTCCGCCTGTTCGCCATGAAAACCAAGAAGCGCGAAATGAACTGCGACGAACTGGACCGTGGCCGCCGCGAAGCCGACGGCGCACAAACCTCGCTCCGCAGTGCTGGCGGCAAACTGACCCCCGCTCAAGTCTCCCGCGGCGCGATGTTTGCGACCGAAGTCAGCCGCGAACTCACCAACGAAATGGGCCGCCGCTGCAAAAAAGCCTGAACGATAGCCCGCCGCCAAGCGGGAGCGGAGCAACGCGACTTCGCCTCCCACTGTTGTCCTTATACCAAACCGCATAAGTACTGACTTATGCGGTTTGGTATCCGCGCGTGGGGTTGGTGGGGCGGCCACGCGCAAAGCAAAGAGAATACCAGCCCG
>JANOVN010000379.1:0-5543 GCA_031417455.1 Hyphomicrobiaceae bacterium
TTGAAGGCTCGGCCTATCTCGTCGGCGGCGTCAGCGTCCAGTTCCAGAAAAGCAACGATGTGACTTTAGCGGTTATTCGGTCCGGCATCGGTCTTCGCCTCGGCGCCAACGTCGGCTACCTTAAGTACACGCGCCGCCCGACCTGGAATCCGTTCTGACCGGTTTGAATTATTGCGCCAACAACACAGTCCCGGCGCTGGTCGGGCAGCAAACCGTGGTGTAGGTTCAGTCGGCATTGTGCGACTCACATGAGAGGCGCCGAAGGGCCGCGCGCGCAACAACGCGAGGCCTACGGGCAATGGGCGGCAAGCTTTAACGGGCAAGCCTTTGGCGGACTGGGCATAGCAGCCCTTAGCGGAGAACGGCCTTACGATGACGATCAACACGGCCATGCTCGTGGGGCTCGGCTTTCTGGTCGCCGCGCTGCTTGCGGTGCTGATTGCGCCCGCCTATCGCCGCCGCACCGTACGCCTGACGACCAACGCCTTGAAGCGTTCGCTGCCGCTGACGGAAGCAGAAATGCGCGCCGACAAGGATCGGTTGCGCGCCGACCATGCGATCTGGATCCATAATCTCGAAGCCAAACTCGAAAGCGTCACGCTGAGTTCGGCCCGCCAGAAGATCGAAGTGAACCGCCGCGACGCCCGCATCAGCGAACTCGAAGGCATCACCAACCAGCAGAAAAACCAGATCGAAGAACTGGAAAACGCCCGCCGCGTGCTTGAGCAGACGGTCACCGACCGGCTCCCTAAGATCGAACATCGCCTGGGCGAAGCCAAAAAGCTGCTGGCTCAACGCGACACAGAAGTATCCTCCCTCGCCCAGACCGCCCAGAAGCAAGCCCGCGCACTTGGCGAAGCAACCCAGATCAACATCCAGCAGTCAGGCGAAATCGAACGCCTCACGACCGCCATCACGACACGAGCAGCCCGCAATCAAGATAGCCTCGGCGACGCCCGCTTCGACGGTGAAATCGCCCTGCGCTCCGAGATCGACGCGCTCCGCTCCAAGGCGCGCGATCAGGCGGCTCTGATCGCGCAACTCCAGGAGATTATGGCCAGTCAGAGCCCCGGTGCCGCCGCCGAGACCATTGCAGCGTCGGCCGCCGCCGCCATCTCCAGCGAAAACGCAGCTGGCGCCCAGATCAGCCGCCTCCAGTCGGAGTTGGGCGAGGTTCACGGCGCACTGCATGCAGCCCGAAGCGCTGCTGGAACGAAAATCATCGATACCGGCGTGACAGAAGCCGAGGTGCGCCAGCTTCGAACGGCCAATCAAGACCTGACCGCCGAAGCTGCCCGCCTCAAGGCAGCCCTAACTGCCTTCGAGCAGACCGAGCCGGACAAAAAGGTCAAGGACAGCCCGATTGCGATGAAGGCCAAATTGTCTTCGCTCGATGCGCTGAGCCGCGAGCAGGCCATCACCATTGCAAGCTTGCGCGCCGAAGTTGCCAGCGTGAACGAGCGCCTCGCTCGCCAGTCCACCCACTACATGGAAGAGATGAAGCGCTTGGGCGCTGGCACACTCCCAGCCTCGGGTGAAGCGCGCCGCACCGCGACCGAGGCACCCAAACGCCCGCTGTCGGACCGCATCCAAGACCGTCGTGTTGTCCGCCTGACCCCGCTTGCCGACAAAATTGCGGGCGAATCCGCTGGCGAGGAACCCGCGCGCATCGATGCGTCCTCGCTGTTTTCGCTCAATGACCCGGAATCGGTCCGCTCGGAGCCGTCCGTTCCCGTTGAGCCAGCCAACGACCAGACCGCACCGGTGGCACCCGCCATCGCAGCCACAGCCCCCGCGCCAACCCGCCGCCCTCGCCTTCTGGAACGCATCACCAGCATCGACAAGCCGGGCTCGAACTGACGTAGCGGCAAGCGGCTATGCGACTTGATCGGACCGCACCCCCTGCCGACCCATCAAACAAAAAACCGGCACCTTGCGGTACCGGTTTTTGAACGAATGTAGCCGGAAGGAACAATTCCGGCGCTGCGTCAGTCAGGGTCTACTTGGCGGACGATGAGGGCGGGGCGGAAAAAGCAGTTTCCAGAGCCAGGGCGGATTGATAGGGATAAATCCGGTCGTCAGTTTTTGGAAACGCAACAAACTCAAGCACAACACGGCGGCGGTCAGGTGTTGGACGTGCGTTGTCATCGGCCACTCCAATTGTCATGGCGTGAAGTCGCTTGCGAGGCCTTGCGGCCCAACACCGCGCAATCGCTCAGCCCGGCGCCGTTCCCATGTGCTGAGAGTACGGAGCCGCGAAAACCGGTGCGGACGGTGTCTGCTTGTCGACGATTAGAACCGTGAAGATAGGCAGGAAATCCAGTGATGGAGGACGCTCCCTCCGGCAGGGCGGTCCAGCCCAGCCGAGCATCGGTTCCATCATCGGGGTCAAACCCCATCCGGCAGGTCGAAGAGTTCAAGGTATGCCCTGTTCTCTAAAACGCGCGCACTCGGCAGCACTTTTGGAGGTTACCAACAAGCCGTCCCGTCGTTGCTGCCCAGGATTTCCACCCTGCCAACAAGTTACACGATTCGAATGACGTATCCGTGTATGGCCGACTTGGCGGGGCAAATACCGGCAGGCTGACCCATTTGCCACAACTGCCCAACGCCTAGAGCGTGTTCGCTCTTGATTGAATCAAAGCCACGGTGCGAACGCGCTCTAGGTCTTTGATTTTAGGCACTGATTCACGTTCTCGATGTCCGCAAATGCTTCCATCTTAAACGATCAGGCTCTAAGCAACCGCCACAAACCTCACAGTCGCAGCAAAACCAGCCAGCTTACACAACGACTGGCCGGTTTGCTGCGGGTGACGTTAAATAGCTGGCAGCGCCTTGCGCCCCGGTTTGGCAGCAGCAAGTGCTGCAGCCTGAACCGCCTTTTGCACTTTCTCGAACGCGCGCACTTCGATTTGCCGGATGCGCTCGCGCGAAACACTGAACTCGCTCGATAGATCCTCAAGCGTTGCTGGGTCCTCGGCCAGACGCCGCGCTTCAAAGATGCGCCGCTCGCGCTCATTGAGCACGCCAAGCGCACTGGTCAGGAACGCCTTGCGCTGCGACCGTTCTTCGCTTTCAACCAGAATTTCTTCCTGCCCTGGCGTATCGTCGGCCAGCCAATCCTGCCATTCGCCGCCCCCGTCCATGTCGCCCCGCAACGGCGCATTGAGCGAGCTGTCGCCGCCCAGACGCCGGTTCATGGAGATCACATCGGCCTCGGGAACGCCCAGCTTGATGGCGATAGCCTTTACAGTCTCGGGCTTGAGATCGCCTTCCTCCAGCGCTTGCATCTGCGCTTTGGTTCGCCGCAGATTGAAGAACAGCTTTTTCTGCGCCGCAGTGGTGCCCATTTTGACAAGGCTCCACGAGCGCAGGATGTATTCCTGGATCGAGGCCCGGATCCACCACATCGCGTACGTGGCGAGCCGGAAACCCTTATCGGGCTCGAATTTCTTGACCGCTTGCATCAGGCCGACGTTGCCCTCGGAGATCACTTCCCCAATCGGCAGGCCATAGCCGCGATACCCCATGGCGATGCGCGCCACGAGCCGCAGATGCGACGTGATGAGCTGTTCGGCGGCGTTCTGGTCGGTGTGCTCCTGCCAGCGCTTTGCCAGCATGAATTCCTCATCCGGAGCAAGCATTGGAAACTTGCGGATTTCTTGCAAATACCGGGTGAGCCCAAGTGAGCCGCCCGCAATTGTCGGAACCGTCTTTGTCGCCATGACCCTCTCAGAGTGCCTTTCGGCCACCTGCTCCTTGTTACGGCACTAGAAAAAACGAACCAGAACCCAAATCCCGTCGCTTGGTACGCGGCCAGTAGCCCAGATCTCCAGTGCCAGCCCCCGCATGTGAGGAAGCAACTGTCGAAGTACAAGGTCAGTTCCAGCAATTTTCTAATATGCAGTTTATGCATACCGAGGTGGACTGCCGAATTCGCCGGTCGAGCATACCTGCTACTACGCGGGCAGCAGACGAGATGTTACCGTTCCCGGCGGCTTGTCCGGCGTGTGGCTGGCCTATCGGGCGCACGCCGCAAGGTGTCGATGAGCGCACTCATGTCGGCTGGCAGCTCGCTCTCGAACTCCATCGCTACCCCCGTGATGGGATGTTGAAACCCCAGCACAGCCGCGTGAAGCGCCTGCCGCGACAACATCCGCAACGCATCCGCCTGAGGCTCGGTCAACCGGCGTTCACTGGCCTTGAAGTGCGCACCATATGTCGTATCGCCCAGCACGGGATGACCGATGTGGGCCATGTGCACCCGGATTTGATGCGTCCGCCCGGTTTCAAGCTCCACCCGGACGAGCGAGGCGAGAGGCGCACCCACCCGGCCGCCGCGCAGTTCGCTGTTGAACACTTCGACGACCTGATAATGCGTGATTGCTTCGCGCGAGACGACCCGGCCCGGTTGGTCGTCTTCGTCCTCTTCTTCGTAAGCAATACCACCGCCCAGTACGATACGCGCCCGCCCTTCGCGTGATTGGACGGCCATCTTCGTGCGGTTGGCCGCAGACCGCCCAATTGGCGCATCGATGGTGCCGATGGCCGCTGGCAGCGCGCCCCACACCAGCGCAAGATACTGGCGCTGCAGGCGCCCATCCCGGCCATGGGTCGCAAATTGTTCACACAGTCCTTGATGCGCGGCATCGTTCTTGGCCACCACCAACAGCCCAGTCGTGTCCTTATCGAGGCGGTGTACGATGCCCGGCCGCTTGACGCCCCCGATCCCCGACAGGCTGTCACCGCAATGGGCGAGCAGCGCGTTGACCAGCGTCCCCGTCTCATGCCCGGCAGCGGGATGCACGACGAGCCCCGCCGGTTTGTCGATCACCACGATTGCCGCGTCCTCGTAAACGATGGTCAGCGCGATATTCTCAGGCGATGGGGCCGCGTCAACAGGCGGTGGCATGGCAAGCGTAATCACATCGCTGAGTTTGACCCGGTATCCAGCGTCCCCTACAGTTTCGCCGTTGACGCTACCCTGACCGCTGGCAATCAGCGCTTGAATGCGCGACCGGCTGAGCGTTGGGACACGCGCGACGAGGTAGCGATCGAGCCGTTCGCCCGCATTCGCCGCCTCGACCGTGAACGGTTGTTTAATTGTCACGCCGTTGCTTGCGTCGTCTGCTGGAGCCGTGCCCGCGTTTTTAGGGGACATCGTCTGCCAAGTTGCCTTATCTGCGGTATGAGCCATCGCCAACCCATGACATCTAGCCCCAAGATTTTCAACACTTAAACCCAGCTGACCGGTCTATGAGCCAACCACCCGATCCCGTCGATAACTTTTCGTTGCTGCGTCCGCGCGACGACGATCCGCCCAATATTCGCGCCCTCCGCGTTGCAGTCCTCGGGATGGGCGCGCTGATGATCCTAGGCTTTGGGGCGGTGATTGCCCGTATCGTCTATCTGACAACGCGGCCCCCCGCTCTGAGTGAAAGTGCAACGACAGCGATTGCGCCACCCGCCACGACGAAGATGGGACTAGATACAACCCTCGCGCTCCCGCAGGGTGCCAAAATCCAGTCCCAATCTCTGTCGGG
>JANOVN010000380.1:0-1591 GCA_031417455.1 Hyphomicrobiaceae bacterium
GGCCGCGAAGGCTCCCACCACGGGATCGAAGAGTTCCTGGAGATCAAGTATCTGCTGGTGGGCGGGCTTTAGTTTGGTTGGAGTTGCGCGAAAGCCCCCTTATCCCAACCCTCTCCCGTCCCTGCGCAGCGGGGCTTCGCCCTGACGGCAAGAGGGGGCGAGTCGGCTGTGCGCACCCCATGCAAGATGCATGTCTTCGCGTTCCTTTCCCCCCGGGGAAAGGATGCCCAAAGGGCAGGTGAGGGGGCTACTGCCACTTGCCCAGGGGGTGGGGCCATGGTCAAACGGCGCATGACAGCGGTGGAGCCAGACGATGAGCGCGGACGATTATAAGCAGGCGGCGGCGCTGAAGGCGCTGGAATATGTGCAGCCGGGAATGAAGATCGGGCTGGGGACCGGTTCGACGGCGGCGAAGTTTGTCGACTTGCTGGGCGCAAAGGTCAAGGCGGGGCTCGATGTCGTGTGCGTGCCGACGTCGGAGGCAACGGCTGCGCAGGCGCGCGCACTCGGGATCAAGCTGACGACGCTGGACCAGGAGCCGGTGCTTGATTTGACCGTCGATGGGGCGGACGAGTTGGACGGCGAGTTGCGGTTGATCAAGGGCGGGGGCGGGGCGCTGCTGCGGGAAAAGATCGTCGCGGTGTCGTCGGACCGGATGATTGTAATTGCCGATCATTCCAAGCTCGTTGAGACGCTGGGGGCGTTTGCAGTACCGGTGGAGGTCGTCCGCTTTGGCTTGGCGTCGACCAAGCAGATGGTCGAGGGGCTCGCGGAGGATGTCGGTTGCGTGGGACCCGTGACGCAGCGATTGGGGACGGACGGCCAGCCCTTCGTGACCGACAATGGCAATTACATTTTGGATTGCGCGTTCGGCGCGTTGCCCGATCCATGGTCGCTCGACGATGTGTTGCGGCAGATCCCAGGGGTCGTCGAGACCGGGTTGTTCTTAGGGATTTGCGATACCGCCATTGTTGCCGGACCTGATGGCGTAGAGGTGATTGAGGCCGAGGGCCTGTCGTTGGATCAACTGGGCGAGGATGAAGCGTGACACCTCCCGACTACGACCTGTTTGTGATCGGCGCCGGTTCGGGCGGCGTTCGCGCAGGCCGCATTGCAGCGGCTCATGGGGCGAAGGTTGCGATTGCGGAGGAATACCGGGTCGGCGGGACCTGCGTCATCCGCGGATGCGTGCCTAAGAAGCTGCTGGTGTATGCGAGCCGGTTTGCCGATGAGTTTGAGGATGCGGCGGGGTTTGGCTGGTCGGTCGGGGAGCCGTCGTTTGATTGGACCAAGCTCATTGCCAACAAAGATGCCGAGATCACGCGGCTGGAGGGGGCGTACAAGCGCAACCTTGAGCGGGCGGGTGTGGAGCTGGTCGAGAGCCGCGCCGTGGTCGAGGGACCGGGGCGTGTGCGGCTGATTAAGACGGACCAAGTGGTGACGGCCAAGACGATCCTGGTGGCGACGGGTGCGCGTCCGTTCCGTGATGCGAGCGTTCCTGGAATCGAGCACGCCATTACGTCGGACGAGGCGTTTCATCTGACGGCGTTACCGCGCTCGATTGTGATAGTCGGCGGGGGGTACATCGCGG
>JANOVN010000381.1:0-9546 GCA_031417455.1 Hyphomicrobiaceae bacterium
GCCGCTTCACCGTCCAGGAAGGCCACCGGCTGGCGACCAACCTCGAAGACGCCATTTCCCGCGAACTCGGCGACGACGTCGAAATCGAAACCCACCTCGAACCGTTGGAAGTGCGCGCCCTCAACGGCGTCGACCTGGCCCCCGTCGGCATCAAACCCATCGAACTGGCGCTCATCGAACTGGCCGCCGCCGATGGCAGTCTCACCGCCATCCACGATGTGCGCGCCCGCAACACGCAAGCCGGCATCGTCGTCAACTATCACTGCAACGTCCCAGCCCAGATGCGCGTCCTGGAAATGCACAACCGCATCGATGCCGTTGAACGCGCCGTGCGCGGACGCTTCCCCGACATCGCCCGCGTCTTCGGCCACCCCGAACCGGCAGCATAAAAAAGCCCCGGCAGAGCAACACTCTGCTGCTCTGAGAATGGCCCCGATGCAAGACTTCGCCCGCCCCGACAACTCTGTTCAACAACTTGCATGAAGCCCCGCCCGCCACCATCTTTTAGTTTATTCAGCTGGCATCAACAGTGCTAGCCTGAGGTGGTCAGCTTTTCGTCATACCAACCATTGCGGAGGGTTTGTCGGCATGCCGCTCGAACGGGGAAACGACGCTTCCACCTTGCCCATCATCGCGCAATTCCAAATCCGGCGGCGCGCCTATCTCTCAGCGAGCGGCGAACTTACCAACCCGCTTCCTCACTTCGCGCGCGCTGCCTCGGCACTGCTCCCGCTTTATCGCGCCATGGTGCTGCTGCGCACTCTCGACGCCAAAGCCGTCGCATTGCAGCGCACCGGACGGCTTGGAACCTACGGCGTCGCCCTCGGCCAGGAAGCCGTCCTGATCGGCACCGCCAGTGCGATGTCGGCAACCGATGTCCTCTTCCCCACCTACCGCGAAAACGGCGCGCTCCTCTGGCGCGGCGTCACCATTGAGGAAATCCTCACCTATTGGAGTGGCGACGAGCGCGGCAGCAATTTCCAAGGCCCTCGCGAAGACTTTCCCATCTGTATCACCATCGGCTCCCAAGCCCCGCACGCCGTGGGTGCAGCCATCGCCTTCAAACTCAGGCGGCAAGACCGCGTCGCCGTATGTTGTATGGGCGATGGCGCGACCTCCAAAGGCGACATCTACGAAGCCATGAACATGGCGGCGCTGCACAAGCTGCCCGTCGTCTTCGTCATCGACAACAACCAGTGGGCGATCTCGGTCCCGCTCAAGCGCCAAACCGCCACGGCAACGCTCGCCCAGAAGGCCATTGCCGCCGGCATGCCCGGTGAACAGGCCGACGGCAACGACGTCATCGCCGTTCGCGCCAGCATGGACAAAGCCATCGCCCGCGCCCGCGCGGGAGAAGGCCCCACCCTCGTCGAAGCCGTCACCTACCGCCTTGGTGACCACACCACCGCCGACGATGCCCGCCGCTACCGCTCCGACGAAGAAGTCAAAGCCCATTGGCAGCAAGAACCCATCGCGCGCCTCAAGAAATACCTCGTCGCCCAAAGCGCATGGACCAAAACCGATGAAGAAGCCCTGATCGCCTCCTGCCAGCGCCAAGTCGAAGACGGCGTCGCGCGCTATCTGGCGCTTTCACCGCGCCAGCCCGCCAGCATGTTCGACCACCTCTACGAAACATTGCCCCCTGTGCTGCAACGGCAGAAGGACGAACTAGAGGGAGCAGACGGCAATGGCTGAACTGACCCTCGTCGAAGCCGTCACCTTAGCCCTCGCACGCGCCATGGCTGACGATCACAACGTCATCGTCCTTGGCGAAGACGTTGGCGTCAACGGCGGCGTGTTCCGCGCCACCGCCGGCCTTCAGGAGCGTTTTGGTGCCGAGCGCGTCATCGATACGCCGTTGGCCGAAGCGCTCATCGCCGGCCTCTGCGTCGGCATGGCGGCACAGGGCCTAAAGCCCGTCGGCGAAATACAGTTCATGGGTTTCATGTACCCCTGCATCGATCATCTCATCAACCACGCCTCCCGCCTGCGCACCCGCACCCAAGGCCGCATCACCTGCCCGATGGTCCTGCGCATGCCAACCGGGGCCGGCATCCGCGCGCCCGAGCACCATTCGGAATCGACCGAAGCCATGCTGGCCCACATCCCCGGTTTGCGCGTCGTGATCCCCTCCTCGCCCGCCCGCGCTTACGGCCTGCTGCTCGCAGCCATCGCCGACCCCGATCCGGTGGTCTTCCTCGAACCCACGCGCCTCTACCGCTCGATCAAGGAACAGGTCATCGACGACGGTCAGGCCCTGGCGCTCGACACCGCCTTCGTCCTCCGCCAAGGCCGCGACCTGACGATGATCACCTGGGGTGCCGCCGTCCGCGAAACCCTCGCCGCCGCCGACGAACTCGCTAAAGACGGCATCAAAGCCGAAGTCATCGACCTCGCGACCCTCAAACCCTACGACGAAGACGCGATTGTATCCTCCGTCAAAAAAACCGGCCGCTGCGTCATCGTCCACGAAGCGGCCCGCACCGGTGGCTTTGGCGGGGAGATCGCGGCCTGTATCGCCGAACGCGGGCTCATGAGCCTGCTCGCCCCCATCGAACGCGTCACCGGCTACGACACCGTCGTCCCTTTGCCCAAACTCGAACAGCACTACATGCCATCGACCGCACGCATTACCGCCGCCGCTCGCAGGGTGTGTGCGTATGGATAGCCAACCCATCAACTGCATGGCCGCGAGAATACGGCTCTTACCTTCTCCCCCTGAGGAGAGGGGGAGGATTGGGGCCCATATTTGCCCACACCAGGAGCATCACCCATGGACGGCACCTTTGTTCTTCCCGACTTAGGCGAGGGCCTGCAAGAAGCCGAAATCGTGGCGTGGCACGTCAGCGAAGGTGAAAACGTCGTCGCCGATCAGCCGCTCGTGTCCGTCGAAACCGATAAAGCCGTTGTTGAAGTCCCCTCCCCCCGCAGCGGCCGCATCTCCCGCCTGTTCGCCGCCAAAGGCGACCTCGTCAAAGTCGGCGCGGCCCTCGTCGAATTCGTCAGCGGCGAGGTCAAGGATTCAGGAACCGTCGTCGGCGCGCTGGACCAAGCCAAACCCGAACGCGCCCCAGCCTCACCCGCTCCCGGCGAGCCGACCCAGCGCCTCGTGTCCCCCGCCGTCCGCGCGCTCGCCAAAACCCTCAACGTCGCCATCGACCTCGTCGAACCGACCGGGGCCGCCGGAAGCGTCACCCGCGCCGACGTTGAGCGCGCCGCACGCGCCATCCCGCAACTGGGGGCTGGCGAACCCTTGCGCGGCATGCGTCGCGCCATGGCGCAACGCATGAGCCAATCCCACCGCGAAGTCGTGCCCGCCGGCGTCGTCGACGACGCCGATATCGGCGATTGGACCCACGACGAAGACATCACCGTCCGCCTGATCCGCGCCATCGCCGCCGCCTGTGCCGCCGTACCCGCCATGAACGCCCACTACGATTCCAGCGCGAGCACACGCCACATCATGCAACGCATCGACGTCGGCATCGCCGTCGATACCGAGGACGGCCTGATTGTCCCCGTCCTTCGCAATGTCGGCGAACGCGACTCCCGCGACCTCCGCGCCGGTCTAGACCGTCTGCGCTCCGACGCCGCCGCCCGCATCGTCCCGCCCGAAGAACTCAAGGGCGCGACCATCACGCTCTCGAATTTCGGTCGCTTCGGTGGCCGCTACGCCCACCTCGTCATCGTCCCCCCGCAGGTCGCCATCGTCGGCGCTGGCCGCGTGCGCGACGCAGTCGTTGCCCACCTTGGCACCCCAGTCATCCGCAAAGTCCTGCCCTTGTCGATCATGTTCGATCACCGCGTCGTCAACGGCGGGGAAGGCGCGCGCTTCCTCGCCGCCCTGAAGGCCGATCTCGAACAGGCACGATAAATTACAGCTTTCGCCGCCACGACGGCTCCCGCCGCGCAAAGAAACAATCAAGCCCTTCCTTCGCCTCCCCGCTTTCCCAACGGTCGGCCAATTGCTCAACGCTCCACGCTTGCTGATCGTCCCCCGTGTGTCTACCAAGATGCCGGCACAGCGCCTTGGCTGCCGCCACCGCGCCAGGTGCACATTCCAGGATCGCTGAAACTTCTGCTTCCACTGCCGCGTCCAAATCCCCGCCCGCCACGACTTCGAAAACCAGCCCCATGCCCCGCGCAGTTGCCGCATCAAACGTCCGCGCATTCAACATAAACCGCCGCGCCCCGCGCTCACCGATCCGGCGAACCACGAACGGCCCAATCGTCGCCGGGATCAAGCCAAGCCGAACCTCCGTCAACGCAAACTTCGCCGTATCGGCGGCAATGACCGTATCGCAGACCGCCATCAACCCCACGCCGCCGCCGAACGCTGCCCCATGCACCCGCCCGATCAACG
This sequence comes from Hyphomicrobiaceae bacterium, assembly GCA_031417455.1. Taxonomy (GTDB): domain Bacteria; phylum Pseudomonadota; class Alphaproteobacteria; order Rhizobiales; family Hyphomicrobiaceae; genus JANXVY01. The sequence goes on from JANOVN010000381.1 coordinate 4,364, forward strand.
GCTTTGGCATGGCGTCCAGCGCGGCGAGCATCAAGGCTAGCTCGCGAGCCTCCGCCATCCGCCCCGCCCGATCCTTGACCATCTGCTCGGCCATCCAATCAAGATCCCCACCGGCGCAAAAACTTTTGCCCTCTCCCGCCAGCACCACAACCCGAATCGCCCGGTCGCCTCCAAGCAGACAGGCAACCTCCGTAAGTTCCCGGATCATCGCGATGTTCAACGCGTTGTGCTTATCGGGCCGTGCCAACGTAATGCGCGCGACACCATCAGGCCGTCTGTCGAGTTTGATCGTCTCCAACCTCATGCTGGCAATCCTCCCTTCAACGCGAGCGCCAGCCGCGCCGCATCGGCCAACCGCTGCCCATCGATCCCCGTTTCAAAGCCCCGCGCGGCCAGAAAATCAACGACCGCTCCCGTCGCGACGTTGCCTGGAGCCCCCGGCGCGAACGGGCAGCCTCCCAGCCCGCCAACTGACGCATCAAATACCCGCAAGCCCATCTCCAGGCCCACACCGATATTGCTCAACGCCGTGCCGCCCGTGTCATGAAAATGACCGGCAACAACGCGCGCAGGCACCCGCTTCAAAACCGCCTCCAACATGCCCGCCACGCTCGCGCGATCGCCCGCCCCAATCGTGTCGCCCAGGCTCACCTCGTAACAGCCCATGTCGAGCAGCTCACTGGCAAGCCGCACAACCGCATCCGGCACCGTCGCCCCGTCATACGGACACGCGACGACACACGACACGTACCCCCGCACCGGCACCCGATCAGCCCGCGCCGCAGCCGCTATCGCCCGCACCCGCTCCAGACTTTCCACAATTGTGCAATTGATATTCTTCTGAGAAAACCCTTCCGACGCCGAAATGAACACCGCCACCTCGTCCACTGCCGCCGCCCGCGCCCGCTGATACCCGGCAAGATTTGGCACCAGCGCCGCATAGCTGACACCGGCCCTTCGCTGGATGGCCGCGAGCACCTCCGCCCCGTCCGCCATCTGCGGCACCCGCTTGGGCGACACGAAGCTCGCAACCTCTATTGTCCCCAGCCCGGTCAGCGACAGCAAATCAATGAGCCGAACCTTCTGCGCCGTGGGGATGATCCGCGCCTCGCTTTGCAGCCCATCGCGCGGTCCCACCTCGACGATTTTGACCGCCTCACCCATCCCTCGCCACCTCCGCGAACCGCAATAACTCCTGCCCTTCCTGCACCTGATCCCCGGAACGCACAAAGACCTCCCCCACCGTGCCATCCAGCGTCGCAGTGATCGAATGTTCGAGCTTCATCGCTTCGATGACGGCGAGCACGTCGCCTCGCGCCACCCGCGTCCCAGCCTTTGCCGCCACCACCTTGACCAGCCCCGTCATCGGCGACACGACGCGCCCCGACGCGACAGGTTGATCGTCATGCGCTTCCCCCGGTCCAGGCCGCTCGAACGCATACGACTGCCCGCCGGTAAAAATGCCAATCGCGTCCGGCGCTACCTTGACCACCGCCTTGATGCGGCGACCCGCGATTACAAATCCCATGGCGTCGCCCTCGCTCGGCGCAATCGCGCAATCGACCGACCGTTTGGGCAAGTCGATCCTAAAATCCCGCCCCCCTATCGCTGCCACACACCCCTCGATCACGCGCTCGCCTGAGAGGAACCGGAAATGCGTCCTGCTTTCGCCCCACGCCCGCCATCCCCTCAGTGCGGTCCATGGATCACCGCAGGCGGCATCGCGCAAAAACCCAAGATGGCCCAGCGCGGCCATTGCTATCACGTCATCGCAAACTTCCGGTTCGATGGTCAAACTCGCAACCTCCCGCTCGATCAAGTCCGTACTGACCGCGCCGGAGACAACATCGCGATGCGCCGCCAGCGCCTTCAAAAACGCGATGTTCGTCGCGCACCCCATCGCGCGGGTCTCGCCCAGCGCCGTCGCAAGCGCTGACAGCGCCGACGCTCTATTCTGCCCGTGCACGATCACCTTTGCGATCATCGGATCGTAATACGGCGTGATCTCGCAGCCTTCGACCACCCCACTATCGACGCGAACCCCGTCTGGGAAACGCAAATAATTGAGCCGCCCCAGCGACGGCATGAACCCCCGCTTTGGGTCCTCGGCATAAATCCGCGCTTCAAACGCGTGCCCAACAATGCCGAGTTGATCTTGCCGCAACGGCAACGGCTCGCCCGCCGCCACCCGCAGTTGCCACTCAACGAGATCAAGCCCGGTGATAGCTTCTGTCACGGGATGCTCCACTTGCAGCCGCGTATTCATCTCCATAAAATAAAACCGGTCGGCGCGCAGCCCGTCCGAAATGTCAGCGATGAATTCAATCGTCCCCGCCCCCCGGTAATCGACCGCCCGCGCAGCCTTAACCGCCGCCTCTCCCATCACGCGCCGCATCTCCTCTGACACTCCAGGAGCCGGCGCTTCCTCGATCACCTTTTGATGCCGCCGCTGCAACGAGCAATCGCGCTCAAACAGCGACACTGCATTGCCATGGCCATCGGCAAACACCTGAATCTCGATGTGCCGCGCCTTGGTGATGAACTTCTCGATCAGGATGCTTCCATCGCCAAAGCTCGCCTTGGCTTCACTTGACGCTGTTTCAAGGGCTGCGGCCAACTGCGCGGGTTTATCGACGCGGCGCATCCCCTTGCCACCGCCCCCCGCCGCCGCTTTGACGAGCACGGGATAGCCGATCTCGCGTGCCTGAGCCGCCAAGAACTTAAGATCCCCATTCCCGCCGTGGTATCCCGGCACAACCGGAACGCCAGCCTTTTGCATCAACGCCTTAGCTGCATCCTTCAGCCCCATCGCCCGCATGGCGGCTGCAGGCGGCCCGATAAACACAATCCCCGCCGCCTCACACGCCTCGACAAATTCGGCCTTTTCGCTAAGGAACCCATAACCAGGATGGATCGCCTCGGCCCCCGCGCGCTTGGCCGCCGCGATAATCGCGTCAATCCGCAGATAGCTCTCGCTTGCAGGGGCAGGCCCAATCCGGAACGCTTCATCAGCCAGCACGACATGCAGCGCTTGAGCGTCCGCGTCCGAATAAACCGCAACGCACCTGATCCCGAGCAGCCTAGCGGTCGCCATGATCCGGCAGGCGATCTCCCCGCGATTGGCAATGAGGATGGTCTTGAACATGCCGTGTGCCTCAACAGCCAATTACATTCTGAATATACCAAATTGCGTGTCCGATATCGGCGCATTGAGCGTCGTCGCCAGCGACAGCGCCAGTAGTTCTCGCGTTTTGCGCGGATCGACGATCCCATCGTCCCACAGCCGCGCCGACGCATACAGCGGCCGCCCCTGCATCTCGAACTGTTCGATGATCGGCCGCTTGAACAGCGCTTCCTCGGCAGCAGCCCAAGTGCCCCCGCTCCGCTCAATCGTCGCTCGCTTTACTGACGCGAGCACACCCGCCGCCTGCTCGCCGCCCATCACCGAAATCCTCGAATTGGGCCACGTCCATAAAAACCGCGGACCAAACGCCCGCCCGCACATGCCGTAATTGCCAGCCCCGAACGACCCGCCAATCAACACCGTCACCTTCGGCACCTTTGCCGTCGCCACCGCCGTGACGAGCTTGGCACCATCCTTGGTGATCCCCGCCGCCTCGTACTTCCGTCCCACCATGAACCCGGTTATGTTTTGCAGGAAGACCAGCGGAATACGCCGCTTGCAGACCAGCTCGATGAAATGCGTCCCCTTCAGCGCGCTCTCTGAATACAGCACCCCGTTGTTGGCGATGATCCCGACCGGAATGCCGTGAATATGCGCAAACCCGGTAACGAGCGTCGTCCCATACCGCGCCTTGAACTCATCCAACCGCGACCCATCGACAATCCGCGCAATCACTTCCCGCACATCGTAAGGCGTGCGCGTTTCCGACGGGACAATGCCGAGCAGATCCTCTGGATCGTACGCAGGAGGCTCGACCTGCGCGAGCGTGATCTGCGCCCGCGTGGGCCAATCCAGAGCGGCCACCGCATTGCGTGCCAACTCCAGCGCATGCGCGTCGTCGTTCGCCAGATAATCCACGACGCCCGACAGCCGCGTATGAACGTCAGAGCCTCCCAGATCCTGCGCGCTGACGATTTCCCCCGTCGCCGCCTGCACCAGCGGCGGCCCCGCGAGAAAGATCGTGCCCTGATCCTTGACGATGATCGACACGTCCGACATCGCCGGCACATACGCCCCGCCTGCCGTGCACGATCCCATCACCACCGCGATCTGCGCAATCCCTGCCGCCGACATGTTCGCTTGATTGAAAAAGATGCGCCCGAAGTGATCGCGGTCTGGAAACACCTCGTCCTGGCTCGGCAAGTTGGCCCCGCCCGAGTCTACGAGATAGACGCACGGCAACCGGTTCTCGAACGCGATCTCCTGCGCCCGCAGATGCTTTTTGACCGACAGCGGAAAATACGTTCCACCTTTAACCGTCGCATCGTTGCACACGATCATGCAGGGGCGGCCATGAATATGCCCCACCCCGCCGATGACACCCCCACCCGGTGCCTCATTGCCGTAAAGTCCGTGCGCCGCAAACTGGCCGATCTCCAAAAACGGCGAACCGGGATCGATCAAACGCTGCACCCGGTCGCGCGGCGCGAGCTTGCCCCGCGAAAGATGCCGCTCCAAGGCAACCGCGCCGCCCCCCGCAATACCTAGGTCCGCAGCGGCTCGCACCTCGTCCAGCGCCGCCCGCATCGAAGCCGCATTCGCCTCAAACACCTCAGACCTGGTCGAAACCTGAGACTTGATCACCGCCATCACGCCGTCTCCGCAAACAGCTCGCGCCCAATCAGCATCCGGCGGATCTCGCTCGTTCCCGCGCCGATTTCATACAGCTTGGCGTCCCGCAGCAACCGTCCGGTGGCATAGTCGTTGATATAGCCATTGCCACCCAGCAATTGGATCGCATCGAGCGCGATCTGCGTGGCCTTCTCCGCCGAGTACAGAATGCACCCCGCCGCGTCCTTGCGGCTGGCTTCGCCCCGGTCACATGCAGCCGCCACGGCATAAACGTACGCTCGGCAGGCATTCGTCGTCGTGTACATATCAGCGAGCTTGCCCTGCACCAGCTGGAACTCACCGATGGGCCGCCCAAACTGCTGGCGCTCGTGCACGTACGCCACCACGATATCCAACGCCGCCGCCATGATCCCCAGCGGACCACCCG
>JANOVN010000382.1:0-3962 GCA_031417455.1 Hyphomicrobiaceae bacterium
ATACACAATCCTAGCGCGACTATGGCAGAAAACTCTGGATAGCGCAAGTATGCCCTTGACAGACGATAGACTCAGAGATTTCCGACCGCACTGCACAAATATGCAGCAGTCAAACCCCCGTTTTCCTGACCCAGATCAGCAAATAGCAGAGCTCATGCCGCGTCCGAGATCACCTGGTTCCGCCCATTCCTCTTGGCGTTGTATAGCGCCTTGTCGGCTCGCTTGAACAATGTCTCTGGCGTATCGTCCGCCCGCTCCAGCGTCGCGATCCCGCAGCTTGTCGTCACGCGGTACCGGGTTTGATTGCCGACCTCGAAATCGTCTGCCGCAACGCACGCCCGCAACCGCTCCGCCACCTGATAGGCCCGGTCGAGATCTGTATCGGGCATGATGATGAGGAACTCTTCCCCGCCCAGCCGCCCGGCCAAATCGATCCCACGCGTATTCCGCCGCAACCGCTCCGAAAACTCGCGCAACACGGCGTCCCCGCCGTCATGCCCGAACGTGTCGTTGACCTTTTTGAAGAAGTCGATGTCGGCGATCATCACCGACAACGCGCGGCCTGACTCCAGCGATTGCGCCACCAGTGTCTTCAGATGGCTCTCGAGGTAGCGCCGGTTATGCAGCCCCGTCAGACTGTCCGTAATCGACTGCTCGACGCTTTCTTCGAGCCGGTTGCGCAGAAAATCCGAATGCCGTTTGCGCTTCGTTTGCGTCTTGACCCGCGCCATCAGCTCATGCCGCTCGATCGGCCGCATCAGGTAATCATTGACGCCCATGTCGAGGCCGCGCATCAACCGCGCGTCGTCACCCGGCTCAACCAGGATGACGATCGGCAAATGCCGCGTCGCTTCCAACGACCGCAACTGCGAACACAGCCGCAACCCGTCCGCGCTGGTCAGCGACAGCGACACGAGGACCAGATCGAACGGCTCCTCCGCCAACCGCGTCAGCGCTTGCACCGGATCGCGTTCGGGCACCGCGTCATAAGTTTTGCACAGCGTCTCCGCCAAACGCATCGACGACCGGGGATGATCGTCGACGATCATCACGCGCCCACCATGCTCGCCCAGCGCCTTGTTGAGCGCATCGTTGTCGGCCAGCCCAAGCTGCCGCCCGGTCATGGCGCGCATCACCATTTCGTCGTTGAGCATCTTGAGCCGGGCAAGGTTCTTCACCCGCGTCACCAGCGCGATATCGTCAACCGGCTTGGTCAGAAAATCGTCGGCGCCCGCCTCAAGCCCCTGCACTCGGTCGGACGGTTGATCGAGCGCCGTCACCATGATCACCGGCAGATGCGCCGTCTTGGGATTGGATTTGATCCGGCGGCAGGCTTCAAACCCGTCCATACCCGGCATCATCACGTCGAGCAGCACCACATCGACGCGCTCGCTATTGCAGATATCAATCGCCTGCTGTCCCGACGATGCCGATAGCACCTCGAAATACTCAGCCGTCAAGCGTGCCCCCAGCAGCTTGACGTTCGCGATAATGTCATCGACGACCAGAACACGCGCGGTCATACTGTTACTCGTACCCTACGTTGACGTTACGTTGCAGACACGACCGCACCGCCTGCAAACCGGCGCACCGTCTCCAGAAATCCCGCGACCGAGATCGGCTTTGAAATATAGGCCTGACATCCCCCCGACCGGATGCGGTCCTCGTCCCCTTTCATCGCGAACGCCGTAACCGCAATGACGGGAATTCCACGCAAATCGTCGTCGTCCTTCAACCATTTGGTAACCTCAAGCCCCGAAACCTCCGGAAGCTGGATGTCCATCAAGATCACGTCGGGCCGGTGAAGGCGTGCCAAGGCAAGCGCATCCAGCCCGTTGCGCGTCTGCACCGTGCGAAAACCGTGCGCATCGAGCAGATCGTGAAACAGCTTCATGTTGAGTTCGTTGTCTTCGACGATCAAAACTGTCTTTTGCATACACGGTACACCACGAACTGAGCTCAGTTTCTGGGCCTCGACGGGCACCCGTGTCCCCTGATACGTCATGCAGACATTTCCTGCTCGCGCTTGATCTATGAGCAAAGATGTGTGCACCGATTCTCGTGTGGACGTTGTGCTGACTATGCATTCAAAGCTGTAACCAACAGCTTAAGTATCGAAAACCGTGTCGAAAGAGGCCCACTTTGCCCCCCAAACAGCCCAAACCGGCGAAAATGGACGTTGAAGCCGCCGAATGGGTCGGCATTCATGCTTTATCGTTTCTTGCCAGCGACATGCCCCGCCTCGGCCGCTTCCTGAGCTTGACTGGAATCGGCCCCGCCGAAATCGCCGCCAACAAAGACGATCCGAATTTCTTAGCCTCGGTCCTGGAATACCTGCTGGGCGACGAACCCCTCTTGCTCGAATTCGCCGCCAACAACTCACTGCCCCCCGACCATGTGCAAACTGCCTGGGACATCCTCACGCTCGAATCCGCCCGCCGCACCCGCTCATGAGACTTTCAGTCAACTACCATATTATACCAACCTAAATGGGTACTGACCCATGAAGGTTGGTATCCGCGCGCGGGGTTGGTGGGGCGGCCGCGCGCAAACAAAAGAGAATACCAACCTGCACACGTCACAACCAAGAGTCAGAGTCTGTGCAGGTTGGTATCAATCCCCTTCTGCTCCGTCATCCCAGCGAAGGCTGGGATCCAAGCAACCATCAATTGAGTAACGCACCAAACCCGAGCTAAATCGCTAAATGGCACACTCCACCAGCCTCCGTCTCGGCATCGACTTAGGCGGCACCAAGATCGCTGGTGCCGTCCTCGACCGCTCGGGCGCAATCGTCGCCAGCCACACCATCGCGTCGCCGCAAAACGACTACGACGCAACGCTTGCCGCCATCGCCCACGTCGTCGGCCACCTCGAACGCTCAGCCAGTACCTCCTGCACCGTCGGCGTCGGCATGCCCGGCTCGCTCTCCCCCAAAACCGGCCTCGTCCAGAACGCCAACTCAACCTGGCTCAACGCCAAACCCTTGGACCTCGACCTCCAAGCCCTTCTTGATCGCGAAATCCGTTTTGCCAACGACGCCAACTGCTTTGCCCTCTCGGAAGCAACCGACGGCGCAGCGGCCGGCGCAAACTCCGTCTTCGGCGTCATCCTCGGCACCGGCTGTGGTGGGGGCATCGTCATTGATGGCCAAATCCTCGACGGCCCGCGCGGCATCGGCGGCGAATGGGGCCACAACCCGCTCCCCTGGCCCACCCCGGACGAGCTCAAAATCCCGCCCTGCTGGTGCGGCCGCCAAGGCTGCATGGAAACGTGGGTATCAGGTACGGCACTCGCCGCCGACCACGCCCGCACCACCGGCCAAAACCTAAGGGCCGAAGCCATCGTGGCCGCCGCCATTTCCGACAACGAACAAGCCCGAGCCACCCTCGACCGTCACGCCCATCGCCTCGCGCGCGGCCTCGCCACCATCGTGAACCTGATCGACCCCGGCGTCATCGTCCTCGGCGGCGGCCTCTCGTCCCTTCCCCACCTCTACACGTCGCTCCCCACCCTCATGGCTCCCTACGTCTTCACTGACGCCCCCACCATCACCATCCGCCGCCCCAAACACGGCCCCGCCAGCGGCGTCCGCGGCGCCGCCTGGCTCTGGCCATAGCCATCTTGCCAAATCGTAGCCCATGAGCTACAATCGGAAAATGATAGAAATACACCAATCTCAAGAGTTTGCTGATTGGTTTGCCGATCTCGCCGACAAGCGTGATCGTGCCAGAATCGCTGCACGTATTGATCGAATGGGTGACGGCAATTCTGGTGACGCTAAATCTGTTGGCGATGGTGTGAGCGAATTGCGCCTTCATCATGGGCCCGGCTTCCGCGTCTATTTCACACGACGCGGCAACGCACTCGTCATCCTCCTTTGCGGTGGCGACAAAAGTTCACAGTCGAAAGACATCGTTCGAGCAAAGGCGCTCGCCCAAACCATCGAGGACCACCAACCATGG
>JANOVN010000383.1:0-8442 GCA_031417455.1 Hyphomicrobiaceae bacterium
CATCCTCTCCGGCCACCCCTACCACCGGGCGTGAAACCGCTTCAGTCCCAAAAAGGCTGGAGGTCAGGCGGCTGCGCCTCCAGCGGAGCGCGAGGCTGGAGTGCTGCTGAGCACGACCACCCACAACGCCTCGCTTACGACGCCGTCGCGAACAGACGCCCAAAATTCACGCACAGCCCCCTTAATTGCCGCCCCTTCATGCAGCCAAACCGCGAAATACCACCTGACGCGCGCATCCAATTTTGCAACACTCCACCCAGCGCAGCGCGCGAGGGACCGGCATGGACGAACCAGAAACCAGCGATAAAGGCATGACCGGATACACGGTGGCCTACGGTCGCGACGAAGCACCGTTTCCAGTCTACGCGTCCTCGACCATCGCCGCGATCTTATTGACCGCCGCTGTCTTCAAGCTAAACCCGATTTACTTCGGCCTCGGCGCAATCGCCGCCAGCTTTGCTTACTACAACTGGCCGCTCGCCGAAATCGGCCGCCCCCGCATCGGTGCCAACCAATACGGCATCTTCATCGAAGGCTTCGGAATCTTGGCTTGGCGCGCCATCGACCGCATCCAGATGGTCCAGATCGCCATCCGCGCCGAAACCCGCCACGAATTGCAAATCACCTTGAAGCAACCGCTCAGCCAAGCCCTCGTCGCCGACTGGCGCAAAGTCCCGCTCCACCGCCGCTACATGCGGTTGCCCTGGTCGATGTCCTACAACAACATGATCCGCATCACGCTCGACCCGTTCGAAAAAGCTCCCGACGAAATCCACCGCACCTTCGAACGCATGTGGCGCTACTACCGGAGTTGACTATCAGCTCCGCGCCGCAAACCGGTCCAGCATTGATGTCGGCAGCACGCGCTTTAGGAACCCGGCGGCGTGCGTCGGCGTCGTCACGTAATACCGCGCCTTAGGCGACGGGCTTTCCAGCGCGTGAATGAGCTTGTACACGACCTCGGACGGCTCCAGTTTGAACCGCTCGAGGCCGCCGCCCTCCATCGTGTCGAGCCGTTTTTGATACGTCGCCTTATGGACCGAATGCTCCATATCGATGGTCGCTTTAAACCGCGCCAGCGCCGTCGCCACAAACTTCGTGCGGATCGGCCCCGGCTCGATCAACGACACCTTGATGCCCGGCGCGTCCGCCAATTCCAGCCGCAGCGAATCCGTCAGGGCTTCAAGCGCGAACTTCGAGGCACAGTACGCCCCGCGATAGGGTGCCGCCATCAACCCCAGCACCGACGAACACTGCACGATCCGGCCCACGCCATTGGCCCGCATGGCCGGCAAAATCCGTCGCACCAACTCATGGGGCGCAAAGAAATTCACTTCGAACTGATGGCGCAGAACCTCGCTGGTCAGATCCTCGATCGCCCCAACTTGCCCGTAGGCGCCATTGTTGTAGAGCGCGGTCAGGCGGCCGTCCGTCAGCCGCAGCGCCTCATCCGCACACGCTGCAACAGACGCCGGGTCAGCCAGTTCAAGCGCAATGACTTCGAGGCCTTCTTCGATCCGCAGCCGCTCGATATCTTCGGATTTGCGCGCCGTAGCCAGCACCCGCCAGCCGCGTCCTTTAAGTGTTTCAGCCGCCGCCAAGCCTATTCCGCTGGTCGCCCCAGTTATCAAAATAGACTTTTGAGTCATAACCTTACAAGCTCCGGTACGCACAACGCAGCGATTATCCGTAGCCCTACCACAACATTATGAACAGCCCGTTTGCAGATCAAAACGAGCCTTAACGGTCGAGCTTTCCTCTCCCGGAACGGGAGAAGGAAAGTCATCAATTCCCAGCCTCTAACAACCGTCGTGCAACCACCTGCGCCTGGATTTCCGCCGCACCTTCGAATATGTTGAGAATGCGCGCATCGCATAGCACGCGGCTGATTGGATACTCCAAGGCAAACCCGTTCCCGCCGTGGATCTGCAGCGCGTTATCAGCGTTCGCCCACGCAACGCGCGCGCCAAGCAACTTAGCCATCCCCGCTTCAAGGTCGCACCGCTTGCCGAGATCCTTCTGCCGCGCCGAGAAATAGGTGAGCTGCCGCGCGATCATGACCTCGACGGCCATCATCACGATCTTGTTGGCCACGCGCGGGAAGGCGTAAATCGCCTTACCAAACTGATGGCGGTCCATCGCGTACTTGAGCCCTAGATCCATCGCCGATTGCGCCACACCGACCGCACGCGCCGCCGTCTGAATGCGCGCGCCTTCGAACGTGTTCATGAGCTGCTTGAAGCCCTGCCACTCGACGCCGCCCAGCAGGTTAGCCGCCGGCACGGAGAAGTTATCGAACGAAATTTCGTATTCCTTCATCCCGCGATAGCCGAGCACATGGATCTCGCCGCCCGTCATGCCTTCCGCCGGGAACGGTACTTCGTCCGACCCGCGCGGCTTTTCAGCCAGCAGCATCGACAGCCCGCGATGACCCTTTTCGGCCGGATTGGTGCGCACCAGCAGCGTCATCACATCGGCGCGAACCGGATGCGTGATCCAGGTTTTCTGGCCGGTGATCTTATAAACTTCGCCCTCGCGCACCGCGCGCGTCTTGAGCGACGCCAAATCCGACCCCGTGTTCGGCTCGGTGAAAACAGCCGTCGGCAGCATCTCGCCAGACGCGATCTTCGGCAGATACTTTGCTTTCTGCTCTGGCGTTCCGTTATGAAGAATGAGTTCGCCCGCAATCTCGGCACGCGTCCCGAGCGATCCCACGCCGATGTACCCGCGCGACAGCTCTTCTGAGACGACGCACATCGCTTCCTTGCCGAGCCCCATGCCGCCAAACTCTTCCGGCAGCGACAGCCCGAACACACCCAGATCAGATAGCTTTGAAATGATTTCGAGCGGAATGTACTCGTTCTTCAGATGCCAATCGTGCGCATATGGCAGCACCTCGGCCACCGAAAACCGGCGCATTGTCTCGACCATCTCGCCATGAATATCGTCAAGCCCGGCATTGCCGAACGTCGTCGCATTGGGCTGCGCCGCAATCAGTTCGGCCAGCCGCGCCTTCACGGCATCGCTCGACCCGCCCGTGATGAGTTCAGCCACCACCGGCGTATCCTCGAACGCCCGGATGTCGGCGCGTTCGATCCCCAGCGCATCGGCGCGAATGACTTCGCCCTGGTTCATTGGTATTCCGTGCGCGACCTGCGCCAGATACTCGGCAAACGCCGCCGCCATAATGAGCTGCTCGAACTCGCCGAACTTTTCTTCAGCCGTGAGCAGTCCAGCCCACGTCACCATCTGACGCAAGCCTTCAACCGTCGTCGCCAGCCACGCCAAACCGTGGGCGGAATGCTGAACCGCATCGATATCGCCGTTAGCGGCCTCAACCTTTGCCCGCACACCGCTCTTGGCCGCCGCAAGCACCTTGTCCGCAGCGCTTACCGCCAGACGCGATTTCTCAATCAGTGCTTCCCGCTCGAGATGGAACGGCTTGACGTCGGCAGCAGGGGCGGCGGTCTTCATCGGATTCTCCAGGAAATTCAGAGTGTGTGCATAGCAGCAACTGCCGCTCGCAATGCAATGCGGTTGCCATACTGTTGGCACAACTGCAACGCCGTCAACCACTCGACCGGATCATTTGTGAACATCTGAATGCGGCAATATCGCCCTCATGCCGCAAGCCGCACCGTTAACGAAACAGGCAAACCAATCGTGGCCGCTGGGCCTCACCGGCAGCTAACGGCGCTGGCGGCGGCTCCTTGTAAACGATCGCCACCCGAGCCTCGTCACGTTGAGGGGCCCAAACCGGCGCTGCCGCTTCGGTTTGCGCCATCGCCGTCATTTCCAGCACGCGGTTCAACCTGGCACCCAGGCTCACCTCAGCATCCATTGCCACCCTATCAAGCTCGGCGACCGGCTCCATTTGAGCCGCTCCATCCCCGCAGCAAACCGCATCATCTTTCATCCCACCCGCACAATCACCACACGGCTGGGCGTCAGCTTGCCGCCGTTTTGATAGAACCGCCGACAATACCGAGATCTGATCGACGAGCCGCACTGCCGCTCCGCTCTCGACGTGGCCCGACGCAGTAGCCCTGGGCTGAACCTCCGCCAGCGCCAAACCGAGTTGGTGGTACGCCTGATAAGCTTTGTCGCCGGATAGCTCCGTCTCATACTGACTGGCCAACGCCAAGTCGCCCGCGCCAACCGCGCGTTGCCACAGCCCAAACGTGCCATTGTTGGCCAAAACCATGCCGGTCAGCCGCCGCGCCTCGCTCAGCGCTGCCATATGTCGAGCCAGAGTGTCTATCATCAGCACGCCCCATCAATGCAATGAGACGTACTCTGCAAACGCAGGGCCAGATCATAACAGCCTGTTCAAAGAGCTTTTTTTGTCTGCATCAGCAGCACTGCGACCGACACGACGACAAGCCCGGCCAGCTGCACTAGGCTCAACTGCTCGCCGAAGATGAAAAACGCCAGAACGGCGGTCACGCCGGGGATCAAATAAAACAAGGCCGACGTTCGCGACACCGCATTCTCCCGGATCAACAACATCAACAGACTGATCGCCCCCAGCGATAGCACGAACACCAGCCACAAGAGAGCGCCGACAAACTGCGGCGTCCAGTCCACCTGCCGCGTCTCAAACAGCAAGGCGAGTGGCACCACCGCCACGAGCGCCCCAACATACTGCCAAACCGCGCCTGAAACGAGATCGAACCCGGTCGCAAAACGCCGTTGGTAAATCGTCCCGCACGTAATCGCAATCAACGCGATAACCGTCGTCGCAATCGTCGCCGGCGTCGCCCCGCCATCACCCACCGCCACAACCTTAGGCCCAACCACGAGTGCTGCCCCAAATAACCCCAAAGCAAGCCCCATCCAATGCCGCCCCGAGATCACCTCCCGCAACAGCAACCCCGACAAGACCGCCGTCAAAATCGGCTGCAGACATGTAATCAGCGCCGCAATGGCGGCCGGCATCCCGTGCCGCATCCCCCACATCACTCCGCCCAAATAGACCGCGTGCACCAGCAGCCCCACCACAATCGCGTGCATCCGTTGGCGCGGTTCCAGCTTGGGCGACGAAACCGCCCACCCAAACGGGATCAGCAGCGCAAGCACCAACCCGAACCGCAGCACCAGAAACGTAAACGGCTCCGCCCCGGCAGCGCCCATCTTGGTCCCGATAAACCCGGTCGACCACAACAACACAAACAAAGCCGGCGCAATCCGAACGAGCATGATTAAGAGTCCCGCAAAAAGAAGTGGACCACGCACTTCCCCCTCTCCCCCTGGGGAGAGGGTCGGGGTGAGGGGGCTGTGGATTGCATTGCAGCACACCTGCCCGCAATCCGTCTCCACAACAACCGCGATTTTTCACCCCCTGCCCTGCGTTTCCCCACAACCCAAACCCGCCCCCGTTTGCCCCAACACGCCGAATCACGCATCGATTTCCCTAGACACACGACACGCGACCACACCGGACAAAGGCATCCCCATGCGCACGCGCCATGCTCTCGGCCTCTCCCTGCTGGCATTGACGCTTGCAGCCCATAGCCCCGCCTGGTCCCAATCGCCCACTCTGTCGCAAACGGAAGCGGCCAGCCCCGAAGACCACGCCGCCGTCCCCGCCGAAGACGCCCGTCCAGTCCCCGCAACTATCGACACCGGGGCCCCGCCCGAAATCATGGCTCCCGGCATAACAGCGCAAGCGGCCCCCGCCTCCCCGCTCGCAGCCAGCGTCCGCCAGATCCTGGAAACCGCGCCCAGCGGCCTCAACGAGCGCGAAACCGAAGAGCGCGCCGCGATCACCGCCTTCTACGACGCTCGCGCCGGTGCCCCCCTCTGGCTGACCGATGGCCACTTCAATGCGCGAGCCGAGACCCTGCTGAATGAGTTCGCCAAATCCGCCGATTGGGGCCTCGACCCCGCCGATTTCGCTCCTCCCCAAACTCTTGGCGACGCCCAAACCCCAGACGGCCTCGCCGCCACCGAAACGGCCCTCACGCTCGCCGCCATCAAATACGCCCGCTACGCCCGCGGCGGCCGCATCATGCACCCAGCCCAAGAGCTAAGCTCCTACCTCGACCGCGCCCCCCAGCTCCAAGACCCCAAGCTGACGCTCGCAGCCCTCGCCGCCAGCGAAGACGCCGGCACCACACTGCGCGCCCTCCATCCCCAAAACCCCCAATTTGAAAAACTCCGCCAGAAATACCTCTCCCTGCGCGGCACGCCCAAACCCCAGACCGCCGTCAAAAACCAAAGCGCCAAATCCACCCGCAATGGCCGCACGCTCGCCGCCGCCAACCCCTTCCGCACCCTTTCGTCCGAGGCCAAGCGCGTCCTCGCCAATATGGAACAATGGCGCTGGATGCCAGCCGACATGGGCAACCTCTACGTCTGGAACAACATCCCCGAATACACCCTGCGCGTTTTCGGCAACGGCCAGCAGATCCACACCGAACGCATCGTCGCCGGTCTGATCTCCAAGCAGACGCCGATCTTTTCCCGCCCCATGCGCCGCATCGTCTTCCGCCCCAAGTGGAAAATCCCCGAGTCCATCAAAGTCCAGGAAATCTGGCCAAGCCTCCTGCGCAATGGCAGCGGCGGCGTGATGGCCCAATTTGGCCTGCGGATTGAAACCAAGGACGGCCAAGTCGTCCCCACCAACTCCGTCGACTGGACCAAGGCCGACATCCGTAACTATGAAGTCATCCAGCCGCCGGGCAACCATGCGATCTTGGGCAACATCAAGTTCAGCTTCCCCAACCCGCACACCGTCTACATGCACGACACCCAGGACAAGCACCTGTTTGCAGCCTCCCAGCGAACCTACAGCCACGGTTGCATGCGCGTGAGGAATCCGGGAAAACTCGCCGAAGTCCTCTTGCACGCAGACAAAGGCTACGACGCCGCCAAAATCGACGAACTCATTAAGTCAGGCCCCCTCGACAACACCGTCGAACTCACGAACCGCGTGCCCGTCCACATCACTTATTTCACGGCCAGCGTGGACGAAGCCGGCAAGCTCCACACCTTCCGCGACCCCTACGGCCACGAACGCCGCATCATCCAAGCCCTTGAAGGCCGCTGGACCGAAATCGTCAAAGGCCGCGACCACCTAGCCCCCGTCGAGCCCAACATCGCCGCCGCCACCCGCACCACGCGCATGGCCTCCACCAAACCCGCCGCCGCCCAACCCTTCAACTTCCTCAACATGTTCAGCAACGGATTTTGAGACACCTCCCCGCGCGGTGCGCGCACATCCCCTCTCCCCGTCCTAAACGGGGAGAGGGGCGGACCCGACAAAACTGGTTTGATTATTAGTCATCGTCGAGCTCAGCAATAATTGGTGCCTCCCAAATCGCCAAGGGTCCAGCCCTAATCAAAACCGGAAAGACGCTAGTGCCACAAGCGACAGTCTGTCCGTGCGACTCCTGGATGGCAGGGTCCCTCGGGTCGAGCCCGAGGGCAGGCAAGCCCGGTCGTGGAGTGGGTCGGGTTGGGTTTCAATCTGAACTGGAAAGGCTCTGGCCGGTTTATCCTTGTTGCCGCCCACCCCGGCCCACTCCTCGTGAAGGACGGGGAGAGGGGGAACCAAATCATCCCTCGTATCGCGCAAACAGCACCTGCGTTTCGCCCCAGGTGCGGAGGTCGGATTGGGTGAAGCCTGAGGGGAGGGCGAGGAGGGCGTCGCGGCGGTCTTCGAGGACGATGGTGGCGCCGGGTTTGAGCCAGTTGCCGATGGCGAGGGCTGTGAGGGCGCGGGGGCCGAGGCCCTTGTCGTAGGGCGGGTCGAGGAAGGCCAGGTCGAACTGGCCGTGCTGGGCTGAGTTGCGGAGGTCGGTGGCGTCGCGGCGGAAAATTTTGGTTTGGCCGGTGAGGCCGAAGTTTTCGATGTTGGTGCGGATAATGGCTCGCGCGCTTGCGTCTTCCTCGACGAACAGGGCGAAGGCGGCACCGCGCGAGATGGCTTCGAGGCCAAGCGCGCCGGTGCCGGCGAACAGGTCGATGACGCGCGCGCCGGTCAGGTCGATGCTGGCTGCGCCGTGGGCGAGGATGTTGAAGATGGACTCGCGGACGCGGTCGGATGTCGGTCGCGTGGCTTCGTTCTTGGGGGGCGCGAGCGCGCGGCCGCGCAGGGAACCGCCGACTATGCGCATGGGCATGACCGGGGAAGTGTTGTTGGGCTGCCGCCCAAACCCGCTTGGGGGAACACGTTCCCCCAAACCCCCTCCCTTTTCGGGCCTAAAGAAGTGGGAGTTGGTAGCCCCATCGCGTCAGCGGTTTCCAGGGCATAAAGTTCGGACTCGCTGCCGCCCCACACGCTCGCTTGGCTGCCGCCCCTCACCCCGCCCCTCTCCCCATGCAAGAGCATGGGGAGAGGGGGAAGAAGCTCGGTCATTCGTCGTCGTCCTGGGGTTTGCGGGAGGTTGGGGTGAGTTTGGCTTGGCGGGCTTTGTAGCCGTCGATGGCGCCGGTTAG
>JANOVN010000384.1:0-4676 GCA_031417455.1 Hyphomicrobiaceae bacterium
GATGGTAGCGACATCCGGTCCATTCGTAGTCAACCCCCAAAAGACATGGATCGGTTTGCCCAACTCATCGCGTTGAAAGCATAGCACACAAGGACCTTTAGCGTAATCAGGATAGTCTTCTACGACGGCTGCATTGGCAACACCTTGGATGACCGCAGTGAGGCTAATGTCGTCGTCAGAAAGCTCCTGTAGCCCATGTTGGGAAACGCGGACCATCCCAGCACTTACATGCTTGCAAACAGCGTCCAAAGTCTTGCTCATCTCCCGACTCCGCCGCCTTGCTCATACCCCCCCTACTTCAACAGATCCTTCACGATCCCGCTGGCCTTGCCGAAATCCATCGCGCCGGCATACTTTTCCTTCATGGCGGCGATCACCTTGCCCATGTCCTTCATGCCGACAGCTCCAAGCTCGGCGATCAACGCGCTGGCTACGGCCTTCACCTCGTCAGCGCTCATCTGACTGGGCATGTAGCTTTCGATGACCGCAATTTCCGCCTGCTCGGCAGCCGCTAATTCGGGTCGCCCGCCGTTGGTGAACTGCTCGACCGAATCGCGCCGCTGCTTCACCATCTTGGCGAAGACCTGCAAAATATCGGCATCCGATATGGCGTCCTTGCCCGAAGGCCGCGCCTCGATGTCTGCCGACTTGATTGCCGCGTTCATCAACCGGATTGTGCCGAGCTTGGCCTTTTCCCCGGCCCGCATCGCGTCTTTCATATCGGCAATGAGCTTGTCGCGCAGCATGGCGGGTCTCCTGTTAACGTGAGGCCCGTGCTCGCAGGTTGGGTTGAGCCCTCTTACAAAACCCAACAGCTGCCTATGGCGCACGGGAAGTCCTGCCGTTTACTCCCCAACTTGACCCACAGCAAGCGTCCATGTCGCACCGCAACAACGACCGGTTCATTGACGGACGAGCCGGGCTCCCTTAATCACCTGACCTTACACACTCGTCCCATCCCCTGCGCCGCGGCGGTTTACCCAAAACCAGCCCGCGCACGGACGCACCTGGAGCAATCCCTTGAGCACCGCAGCCCGTTCACCGCGCACAAAGCTCCCGCACCTTGGGCCGACCAGCTCAAAACCGCGCGCCTCGTGCTTGCCGATGGCACGGTGATCGAAGGCTACGGCCTGGGCGCCACCGGTTCGGCACCCGGAGAAGTCTGTTTCAATACCGCCATGACCGGCTATCAGGAAATTCTCACCGACCCGTCGTACGCTGGCCAGATCATCACTTTCACGTTCCCACACATTGGCAACGTCGGCACGAACAACGACGACAGCGAAACCTCAAACCTCGCCGCCCGGTCCGGCGTCCGGGGCTGCATTTTGCGCGCCGCCGTCACCGATCCGTCGAACTACCGCGACACCGCCCATCTGCATGATTGGCTCACAGCACGCGGCATCATCGCTATCACCGGCATCGACACCCGCGCGCTCACCGCGCACATCCGCGAAAAAGGCATGCCAAACGGCGTGATTGCCCACGATCCCAAGGGCAAGTTCGACTTAGCCAAACTCAAGGCCGAAGCCAAAGGCTGGCCCGGCCTGCTCGGCCTCGATCTCGTTCCCGACGTGACCACCGGCCAGAGCTACGACTGGAACGAAATGCGCTGGGTCTGGGATGAAGGCTACAAGGCCAACACTTCGCCTGAATTCCACGTCGTCGCCATTGACTATGGCCTGAAGCGCAACATCCTGCGTTGCTTAGCCTCCGCTGGCGCGCGCGTCACCGTTCTGCCAGCGACCGCGACCGCCGCCGATGTCCTCGACCGCAACCCCGACGGCATCTTCCTGTCCAACGGCCCCGGCGACCCCGCCGCCACCGGCGCATACGCCGTGCCAGTCATCAAGCAACTTATTGCATCGGGCAAACCCGTGTTCGGCATCTGCCTTGGCCACCAGATGCTGGCCTTGGCGCTGGGTGCCAAAACCATCAAGATGCACCAGGGCCACCACGGCGCGAACCATCCCGTCAAAGACCACACCACCCACAAGGTCGAGATCGTCTCCATGAACCACGGCTTCGCCGTCGACCGCGCCAGTCTGCCCGCCAATGTCGAAGAAACCCACGTCTCCCTGTTCGACGGCTCAAACTGCGGCCTTCGTCTCACCGGCAAACCCGTCTTCTCGGTCCAGCATCACCCCGAAGCCAGCCCCGGCCCCCAAGACAGTCACTACCTCTTCACCCGTTTCGCCAACCTGATGCGCGCCACCAAAGGTACCGCCCCAACGGCTGAACGGTAACCGTCACTCGTCTTTAGTCCGGTGAGTTGCAGCAAGCCAAACCATGATAGCTCCGTCACCCCAGCGAAGGCTGGGGCCCAAGCATCTGTGCAATGAGTTGAGCCCCCTCACGCCTCGTCGAGAAACCGCAACTTCTGGAATGTTCTGCTCAACGCTTCAAGCGTCGTAACCCGGTCTGCGACCGGATAAATCGCGGTGATCTCCTGCTGTCGGCGCTTGCCGAAGGCACGAATCCCCGTCGTCAGATTGCCGTTGGCGAGCCGCCGCTCCTCGGCCTTGATCCCCCGGCATGCCGCACCGGTGAGCTCGGTGCCAGTGACGCTGAAGAACTCGTACAATTCGGTATTGGCGTCTTCCAAAATATAATCGAGGTTGCTGACGGCAGGCAGCGCGATGTGCGCAATTCCGTTGCCCAGAACTTCGGCGCTGTTGCGCGGGGCCTGCACACTGAGAATGAGCTTGTCGCCTGCAAATCGCGGGTTGAGACCGGCGGCGTCGAGTTTGATCCCGAACTCCGCCATCGCAACGTCCGCCGCTGGAGCCGGTCTTACTGTAACGCTGCCGAGCACGAGATCGGCGGCCTCCTTCCACCGCGCGACCAGCCCGGTCCCCTCCAGACCAGGTCCTGCTGCCGGTCGAAACACCTCATTGCCCTGCGGCACTGCCCCAACTGTCTCCGCCTGATCGCTGAGATTGCTGATCGAAACAGATAGCTCTCCAACCCAGCCTTCGCCGGTCACGACGATGCTTTCGTGGCCGTAGTCCACGTTCTGCAAGAACCGCACGTCCTTGAACCGCCGCGCCGAAAACCCCGGATATTGCGGCGTCGCGGCGAGTGTGGCGGTCGCATCTTTGTCCCACAGCGGGTTTACGCCGCCCGGAACAAACAACGTCTCCTGCACGCGCACTTGAAGCGTGTGATCGGCGGACTGCAGAATCCACCCATTGGTCGACGGCGCAATCCCCTGCGGCCGATGGAACCCAAGCCGCCCGCCCGGCACCCGGTACGGCGCGCTGGGATCGTCGGCTCGCGGCCGGTCGGGAGCAGCGAACGCTCGCGACGAACTGAGCCCTGCCGCAATAAGCCCGATCGCCTGCCTGCGCGTATAGTGTAAGTTGGTCATAGAATGCTCCCCCCGGTGCCCAAACGATCTTACCGCTGATTTTCGGCACGGCAAGTACCCGCCGCGCTCAACACTTTCTCCAGCCAAATTCCGCGCTATACTCGCCCCATGAATGAGATCGCCAGTTTCATCCCCAAACGCCACGCGACCACCCAGGCCGCCGATGGCTTCCCGCGTCTGAAATGGACACTCGAAGAATTCGAGCTCCTCTCGCAACTCGGCTTCTTCGGTGGCATTGACCGCCCGCGCGAACGCCTCGAACTCATCGACGGAGACTTGGTCCCCATGAACGCCAAAGGCGTCCGCCACGAACGCGTGCGCGGTTATCTACAAAACCACCTCGCCCGTAAGCTGCCCGCTGGCCTCTGGCTTTTCAACGAACCCGGCTGGCGTCCCGGCGGCGACCGCTACCTCGAACCCGAAATCATCATCTGCAAATCAGCCTCCGACCCGAGCACTGTCCCCCCGTCTGAGGTCCTCCTCCTGATCGAAGTGGCCGATTCAAGCCTCGCCTACGATACCGGCATTAAGGCCCGCCTCTACGCATCCCTCGGCGTCCCAGAATACTGGGTCATCGACGCCAACCGCCTAACGACTCGCGTCCACTTGGGCCCCACCGAATCCGGCTACACCGCCATCACCAACCATGCGCCCTCAGAGACCCTAACGCCCCGCCAACTTCCCTCCCTCCCTTTGCGCCTCACTGACCTCGGATTGGATTGAGGATGGTTTGGCTACCAAAACGTGGCGTGGCGGCTCTGCTTGCCGCCCTCGCCCTGGCCTTTCCGCCGACAGACGCGCAGGCTTGTGACATCGAGGTTCCGCCGTTCGCAGCCAAAATCGAGGTTTGGCGCGCCACCTGCATCCATCCCCTCTGTGGCCTTGTCCACGCAACAAAACCAAATCCGGCGCATGATGCTTCGATGTGTTCGTCCTACTCGTGGCTTCCGCTGTCGAACGAATTGACGGCCATAAAGTCGACAGGAGGGATAGTTTTGCTGGGTGAGATCCACGACAACGCCGAACACCATATCGCGCGCGCACCTTTGCTTGATCTGCTTGGCCCCATCGCCTTTGAACAAATCCGCGCCGACCAGCAGCAAGCCCTCGACGCCTTCGCAGCTCTCCCTCCGCAAACCCGCACCACCTTTGACCTCACGCGCCTGCTCGACTGGGACAAATCCTCCTGGTCTAAAACCTCCAATTACACGCCCCTCTTTGACGCTGCCGTCGCAAGCAAACTCCCAATCTTCGCCGCAGACCCGCCCCGCGACGCAATCCGCGCCGCCGCCAAATCCGGTCCCTC
>JANOVN010000385.1:0-19809 GCA_031417455.1 Hyphomicrobiaceae bacterium
TCGCGGCCACGGGCGATGTTGATCGCCGCGAGGTCGAGCGGCTGGTCGAGCAGGCCCTGGTTCAAGGCTGGCGTTACGAACTCGTCGACTTCGTTCATCTGCTGATGCGACATGCCAAGCAGGATCGCGGACGGTCCAACGTCGGCGTATTTTTCCGGGGCGAGGAATGCCGCCTTCAGCGCATAGCCCATGATTTTGCCGGTCAGGCCGTGCTCAGGGTCAATGGTGTCGATGGTTTCACGCAACGTCGAGTGGCCGAAGCGGAACGCGGACTGCGCGTATTCCAGCGAAACGGCGGCGTTCTTATCGGCCGAGTAACCGACGAACTCCTGGATATTGGGCGTGACGTTGCGCGCGTACTGGTCCACCGCTGCGTGCTGGTATTCCATTTCGACGACGAGCTTGGCGCCGTTGAACAGTTTGTCCTGATCCCAGGCGACACTGCCATCGGCGGCGATATAGTCACCCGTGATGGGATTGGTCGTGCCGGAGTTTGTTTGGAACTCGTGCAACTTGGACAGATCGCCCGAAACGGTTGCCTCGCGGTGAAGCGCATCGATCAGGTTTTGGACCTGATAATTGTGCTCTTCGTGGAAGATGTGGTGGATCGAGGTGAGGCCGAAGTTTTCGTTCACGCGGCCATCGCCGGCGATGTAGTGATCGCCGACGGACGCCATCAGGATTTCCCCGACGGCTGCATGGACGAGAGGGGCGGTGGCTGTGATAGAAAAGTTTGAAAAATTTACCCAAGGGAACAATGCACTCGCGCCCGTCAGCACGGGTCCGTACCCTGTCAATTGCAAGACACCGTTAGCATTGAAACCGAACGTGCCGCCTGGCGCCACGACGCTGTTCAAGTATGCAACCGCGTCGTCGAAGAGCTGAATTTGAGTTTTTTCCAAGCCGTCTTTCACGCCGCTGTGGTTGCTATCGACGAAGCCAGCATAGCTCGTTTCGCCAACGTCCAGCGTGCCATTGTGGTTGGCATCATTGAAGCCGGTGCTGGAGTAAAGGTGGGCGGTCGTGAAGCGCGGATTCATGTCTAGCAGGAGCGCAGAGCCGCTCGTGCCGGCTCCTGGCTGGCCATCGGCGATGACATGACCGACCGCATCGCGGTTGCGCAGATTGTTGACATCTTCCCACGTCAGCCCGTCCCGGCCGGTTGCCTGCACATGAGCGCGCAACTCATTAAGTGTTGGCAGCGTTTCGTTCGTCTTGGTGCCGTCGGCTTTGGTCCACTGGGTCGCCAGCGTGTGTCCGTCGAAGAGCTTCATGCCGGCGCGGAAATCGTCCGGACTGGCCGTTGTCGTGTCGGGCACCCATTCGCGCAGCAGGGTGGTCAACTGTTCGTGCGAGCCATAGGTCTGGCTCTGGTCGATATAGGGCGAGGTGTGATTCACATATTGCGGGTCAGCATGGGTGACGCCGTTCGCGTCCACCGTCGTCGTGATAGTTTGCACTGTGGCGCGGTTGATGGTGATCTCGTGGACCGGCTTGCCGTCGGCGCCCTTCATGCCATAGAGCGGGTCGTCGGTCGCGAACGTGATCTTGACGGTAGCGCCGGACGATTTGTCGATGAAATCGAGGCCGTGGTCGAAAAACTGGCCGAACAATACAAAGAAACCGTTTGAGGGCGAAACGCCGGGATTGAGGCCACCGATGAAGTGATCGTCTTGGCCAGCAGAGGCTGCGAGACGGGCTTGGGTGTCGATCTGGCCCTGGCCGCCGTTGGCGACGGTTTCGAGCTGACCCCAATTGAGCACCGTGGCGACGCCTTGGGCATCGTAGTAGATTTCGTTGGTGCCGTGATTGGCCGCGCCGGGATCTCCGGCGTGATTGGCCCAGGTGTCGTAGGTGACGCCCGCTGTCGTGGTCGCGAGGCTTATCATCCGCGGGGTGTAGTCGACGACGTTTGGGATGTTGATCGCGGTGCCATCGGTGGCGACGTGGTCGCCCGGCTGCCCGGGCGTTGCGTCGAGGGTGATCGCGTAATTCGTATTGAGCGTGCCGTTGAGGTTGAACCCGCCGTCGACGGTGCCGTTACTGTAGGTGCTGTAATAGGTCTTGGCGGCGGCGTAGGCTTGCGCGGCGACCGCTTGCATGATCGGGGAATAATTGGCGTAGTCGGCATGGGCCGAGCGGGTGAAGATCTGATCGACCGAGCCCCAGGTCGCGTTGATGAGCGAGAGGTTGTTGTTGAGGCCGGTCACATCGCGCAGACCAGCGAGGTCGGTGATGGTCTGGTAGGAGGTGCCGTATGTTTGGCGGGCTGCAATGGATGTAGCGTCAGTGGCTACGCCACCACCGATGCCGATCAGGACGCCATGGCTATCATAGACAGCGCCTGTGCCGTCCCACTGTATGATCGCATTGCCGTCCAAGTCGAAGAGGGGGCGGAATTTCAGTTGATCGAGGATGAATTGAATATCGGTCTGGTTGATCACAAATGGCTTGAGGACTGGCATAGGTTACTCTCCTAAGAACTGGATCTGGAGCGCTGCATCCGCTGCGCGGTGTGGTTCTGGGCGATGTTCGGCGGTGCGATTTCAAAAAAGGAGATTTGAGCAAAGTCGTCCTGACGCTGGTGCTCGAAGCACCAGCGGTTCGCTCTTACGCAGTTTGTTGCGTGCTATAATCGGGGCTTGAACCGGTCCATCTGTACCGGGGCTATGAGGCATCCCGGCTGGTCGAGCTTTGGCTTAAAGACCCGTGTGAAAATTACCGCGAGACTGAACCGACATCGGGCCGGATTTGATAAAAATCTATTGGCGTGCAAATAACGCGACATACTCGTTTGCTCCACGACCGGCACTTGTGTGCAATGCCGTTCAACTGTTACGCGGTTACAAAATTAACCCAGGTGGCAGGTCTAGAAAATATACGTGTCGCTTGACGGAGGCCATTGTGTGGATGGTCGGAAAGGGCATGTGACAATGAGCAACGTATGACGAATTTTCTTCAAACACCAGCCTATAAGTATACGATTTGATAATACTATGACCTTCGCTATGGCCATAGTTAATCGCCACCAACCTCGACGTGCCAGCCCCTATTTTGCTGGTCATGTCCGGAAATTGTCCTGTGGTGATTTCGATACAGCGTTCAGAAATCAGCTGATCGGCTTTGTAGGCTGCGGTGCATTCATTTGCGAAATAGCGGTCAGATGGACCCTGCCAGCATTGGCCCACTGTTTATGATCAGCACTAAAGTGTGGTCTATTTTTCTAGAGGTGCCTTCGCTGGTATAGAGGTGCCTTCGCCGGAGGGTCCTTCGGCAAAAACACACCGGCCGCACTTCTTGGTTGCAGAATGTCCCGCGCGCAGAACTTCCGGTCCTTGGCCCGCTCTTGTTGCACTATCTTGGCTTTCGCGTACGACCGCCCGCAGGTTTCCAATGCTGCAAGGTGCCCGATGACCCTACAACGCCGCAATCTGCTCAGCCCTTTGCCTGCCTTGGATCGCGGCGAAGTCAGCGAGGCTGTGCTCAGCGCGCGCGGCGTGCGGCTTGAGCGGATCGTCTCGCTGGGTCACGCGTCGCCGGAGAACTTTTGGTATGACCAGCGCGAGCTTGAGTGGATCATGCTGCTCAGCGGTAGCGCGCGGCTGATAATCGAGGGAGAAACTGATGAGCGAACACTGTCTCCGGGGGAAGCGCTCACGATCCCCGCCCACTGCCGCCACCGGGTGACATGGACCGATCCCGATCAGCCGACCGTGTGGCTGGCGCTGTTCCTCGATCCAAACCTTGAGCCAGTGACACTAGAACCAGTGCCCACTTGATTTCCCGCACCCTTTCGACGATCACATCGGGCTATCGTCACCAATTGCGGAGAGTTGCAAGGTATCCATGGCAGCACTCGTTTGGAATTCATGGCGCGGTGAGGCCCCGCAATACGGAACCTTCAGCACGGATCTGACGGCCCACCAGATCGTTGCTGGAGCGGGCTATTGACTCACCAAGCGGCCAAAGAGAGCGAGATGAAGGATCACATGTTGCCCGGCTTGACTAAACGCTGCTTTATCGGTTCCATCGCCTGCCTTGCCATGACGGCCACCGTCTCTGGTCAGGGTGCGAACAACGATACCGTGGTTGTCTTTGCCGCCGCGAGTTTGAAGACCGCGCTCGATGGGACCGGTCGGCAGTGGACCGCCGCGACGGGCAAAAAGGTGGTCTTTTCTTATGCCGCGTCCGGGGCCCTTGCCAAGCAGATCGAGAACGGCGCGCCTGCCGATCTGTTTGCGTCTGCCGACATTAAATGGATGGACTATGCGGCGGATAAAAAGCTGATCGTGGCGGAAAGCCGGACATCCGTGCTTGGCAACACCCTAGTGCTGATTGCACCCACGGGCTCCACCAGCGACCTCCAGATCGCCAAGGGGTTCAAGCTTTCCGAGGCGCTCGGTGATAGAAGGCTGGCAACCGGCGATCCGAAGTCCGTCCCTGCCGGGGCGTACGCAAAGGCGGCATTGTCGTCGCTGGGGGTTTGGGACTTTGTAGCCTCCAAAATCGCCGGTGCTGAAAGCGTACGCGGGGCGTTGGCATTCGTCGCGCGCGGCGAGGCGCCATTCGGCATCGTCTATCGGACCGACGCCACCAACGAACCCAAGGTCCGCGTGTTGGACACCTTCCCGTCCGACAGCCATCCGCCCATCGTTTACCCGTTCGCGCTAACCACCACATCGAAGAACCCGGCGGCGGCTGACTTTCTGGCTTTCTTGAAAACGCCGGCTGCGGCTAAGGTGTTTATTACGGAGGGGTTTACGGTTTTGCCGTGAGACCGCGCCAACGATCTTGGAGCAGACAAGCCCGCAGATGTGGACCACTTTACAGCCCGACGATTGGGTTGCCATCAAGCTGTCGCTGAAGGTGGCGGCCACGGCAACGCTGTTCAGTCTTCCGCTCGGCATCGCGGTGGCGTTCGCTCTGGCGCGCGGTCGCTTCTATGGGCGGACGCTGCTCGACGGGCTGGTCCATTTGCCGCTCGTGCTGCCGCCGGTCGTGATTGGCTATCTCCTGCTCGTTCATTTTGGCCGCCAGGGCGTCTTCGGGTCGTTCCTGGAAGCCAAGCTCGGGCTGGTGTTTTCGTTTCGCTGGACGGGGGCAGCCCTTGCGTGCGCGGTGATGGGGTTTCCGCTGCTGGTGCAACCCATCCGCCTCAGGATGGAGTCGATCGACGTGCGGCTTGAGCAGGCCGCTTCGACGCTGGGGGCGTCGCCGCTGCGGGTGTTCTTCACGATCACCTTGCCGCTCGCGCTGCCTGGGATCATTGCTGGTGCCGTGATGTGCTTTGCCAAGGCGCTTGGCGAGTTCGGCGCGACGATCACGTTCGTTTCCAACATTCCGGGGGAAACTCAAACGATCCAATCAGCGATTCTTTCCTACATTCAATCAACCGACGGCGACGCCGGGGCGTTGCGTTTGTCGCTGGTATCACTGATGATTGCGTTTGGCGCGCTGCTTATCTCGCAGTTGCTGGTTGCCCGGTTCTCGCGCCTTAAAGGCGGCCGCCCATGATTGCGTTCGATTGCAGCCTCACGCGCGGACCGTTCGATTTCGACGTGGCGTTTACGACCGGCACCGGGATCACAGGGCTGATCGGCCCCTCCGGCTCGGGCAAGTCCACGGTCATAGCGCTCATTGCTGGTTTGGCGCGTCCCGCTCGCGGGCGCGTTGCGATCAACGAGACGGTTCTCACCGATACCTCGCGCGGCGTGTGGTTGCCGCCTCACAAGCGCGGGGTCGGGCTCGTGTTTCAGGATGCGCATTTGTTTCCTCATCTCAGCGTGCAGCGCAACCTGATGTATGGGCACACCGTCACGCCGCAGCCGCAGGACACGATCAGCTTTCAATCTGTCATCGACGTGCTCGGCATCGGTCACCTGTTGCAGCGGTCACCGGATACGTTGTCAGGGGGCGAACGCCAGCGCGTCGCCATCGGACGGGCGTTGTTGAGTTCTCCGCGCGTGCTGGCCATGGACGAACCGCTGGCCGCGCTGGAAACGGACCGGAAACTCGAAATTCTGCCGTTTATCGAACGGCTGCGGGATGAGTTCGCCATCCCGATTGTTTATGTCTCGCATTCAGTCGAAGAGATCGCACGTCTGGCAACGACCGTTATCAAAATCGAAGCCGGTCAGGTCATAGCTACCGGTGCGCCGGATGTGGTGCTGGGATCGGCGGCGGCACCGCAATCGGCCGACCGCTTCGACGCCGTGTCGACGATCACCGGCTCGTTTCAGAGCTACGACAATGACTTCGGCGTCAGCGTTCTTTCCCATCCCGCGGGCGGCATCGTCGTGCCGGGCCGGATCGACGCCATCAGCGGCCGGGTCCGGATCGTGATCCGCGCGACCAATATTTCGCTCGCCGTCGGACGGCCCGAGGGGGTCAGCATCCGCACGGTTCTCGCGGGGCAGATCACGCGCATCGAAAACAGCGGTCCGTTCGCGCTCGTCGCCGTGGAACTGGACGGCGGCGAACACATCGCCGCTTACGTGACGCGGCTCGCAATCGCGGATCTGTGTCTTGCCGCCGGTAGCCGGGTTCACGCACTGATCAAATCTGTCGCCATCGACGAACTGGGTATTTCTGGGTTGCAGCCCAAACGCCTACGCGACCCGACCCGCATCGACCAAGACGGTCTGTAGTTTCGCGACTTGATTACTTAGTCAACGGCGAGGTTGGCAGCTTGTCCCACACCGACTTGAGCCAGGACGCACCCTTCTCCATGGCTGGCGTAAGGGCGCTCGCGTCCATCGTCGAAATTGTATGGGCTAGTCGCTCCAAACCTGGAACGATGCCGGATGCCTGATCGCGCGCACTGGAAAACGAACTTTCAGCCGAGTGCCGCAGACGGTCCGCCAACGCGTCGATGTCAAAGCTACGCAAACCAGTCTGAGCGCGGTGCGCTGCGTTGCGCGCCGAAGTCTGCGCAGCCTCCCGCCAAGTCGGTTCGACCCGGCGGCTCGTGGCGAGCACAGCGATCAATCCACCTGCAATCGCGGCAAGCGCAATCGAAGTGCCAGGTGCCGACCGGATATTTGAGCGAAGCCCGTCAGCGCCAGCCTGCGCGAGTTCAACTGCTTGTTGCGTGCGTTGGGCAACGATAGCCGTGACTTCGTTGCGAAGTGCTTGGTACTGAACACAAAGTTCATCGAGCAACGCCTGCTCATCTTGTCCGTCACCAACATTCGCCATCGCCGACGCACCGTCAATTCCGTCAGCAGCATTGTCCGCGAACAATTTAATTTGAGCACTCATTTCTTCGTCTCCCGATGGCGGTTTTGTTCACGGACTACAACGCGCGCCTCCAGAGAATGGTTCCACTTCTCGGACCCTCTCAGAAAACCGCTCTTCGAATTGCAGTTATTTGCAATGGAACCAACTTTGCGGATGAGTGTTTTGAAAGCATGCCGATATGAAATTGAGCCAGGAGAGAAGAATGATGTCCAGCGATGTCACCGGAGACCATGCTGCCAAGGCAGCATCTAATGGGACCAAAGGCGTGACCGAACAGATCACTTTGCTGAAGAGCGATTTATCGAGCTTGGCCAAAGAAGTAACTGACCTCACAAAAGGTACGATCGATGGTGCCATAGGCGGCGTGCAGGACGCAGCAGTCGGCAAGGTGGATGATTTGACCGTCGCCATTCGCCGCCAGCCGATGCAGGCAGCGGCAATTGCAGTTGGAATTGGCTTCGTATTTGGCCTGCTGCTATCGCGATAAACGAGAAATTTCAGCCGGGGCAGAGTGTTGCGGAAGCATTTGCCGACTGATGCATTGAACTTAAGCCCCTCAAACCAGGAGAAATTAAATGGCTCAGACTTATCCCGGTCAGTCCACCACATCGCAAGCCCGTGACACTATTGAACGTGCAGGCGACGCCGCCGCCAGCACCGCTAAAACGGTCGGGCAAGACGTTTCCGCTGCTGTCGGTCAGGCCGCCGAAATGGCCCAGGAACAGCTCGACGGCATGAGCCGCTACGTCCGCAAAAATCCGCTGCAGGCGACAGCTATCGCCGCCGGCGTGGGCTTCGTCTTCGCACTCATCGCTCGCCGCTGATCGCAACAACGCAAACACGGAGAGTAATATGCTGGGCAACTTTGCTCTCTATCTCGCCAACCGTGCCGCCTCCGGCGCGGTTGGCGGCGTCGCGCGATGGGCAAGTTGGGGAGCCGCTGCAGCCTTGTTCACTGTCATCGCCCTTGTCTTTGCAGTTTGCGCCTTGTTTTGGGGCTTGACGCCGCGTTTTGGTGCTGTCCAAGCCGCGAGCCTCGTTGCAGGCGGATGCTTTGCTATCGCACTCTTGATGATTTCAATTCCGGCGATGCTGGATGCCATGGACAAGCGAGCCGCAACCCTCGAGCGGGAGAAAGCAGGGGTGGTGGCTGCCACAGTGACAGCGGTCAATAAAGAATCAGAGGCCGCCGTCGACTATTTTGGCCCACTTCAGGTTGTCGCGTCAGCATTCCTCGTCGGCATGCGCACTGCACAGCAACTGCAACCAGCACGCACGAAATAGCCAAGCACAAAGCGACAGGGTCAGGTGGCTCACACGATGGCGGATCAAACTTTCTTGAGCAGTTTTGCCCGGCGAAGTGTTGCGTCCAAACCGCAGCGTTTTTCGTCGGGTTTCGAAACCATCGTCATAAGCGCCATCTTCATCACCGCGCTCTATTTCGGCAAAACCTTGCTGGTACCGCTGGCGCTGGCAATTTTTTTGACGTTCCTCCTGTCGCCGCTCGTGTCCAAGCTGATGCGCTGGCACGTCCCCAAAATCATCGCCGTTGCCATAGCCACCCTGAGCGCGTTCGCGATCCTTCTCACCGTCGGCCTCATGCTCGGCCAGCAAATGCGCACCTTCGCGGAAGAACTGCCGCGTTATCAATCAGTTCTGTCGGAAAAAATCCATGTCCTCCGGAACATGGTCGCTCCAAGCTGGCAGATGGGCCGCGCTAGTGAAACCGTAAAGGCATTGCGCGATGAGCTCGCCGGTCTGCCCGACCCTCGGGCCGCATCCAGCGGTCAAACGCAACCGGCAGTCATTTCGAAATCCGCCCCGGCCCAACCCACCCGAGTCATTGTCGAAGACCCCAAGACCGCGCTCGACCAATTGGCGCACACGCTGGCAGCCATCCTAGAACCAGCTACCACCGCAGGCATCGCGGTGATCTTCGTCATCGTCCTCCTGCTCGACCGCCAGGACGTCCGCGACCGCGCAATCCGTCTCATGGGAGTGAACGACATTGAGCGCACCACCCGCGCGATGGACGACGCTGGCCTGCGGTTGAAACGCTATTTTCTTGCCGCCACCGCCGTGAATTCTGCGTTCGGAATCGTGATCGGTCTTGGGCTGTGGTGGATCGGCATCCCCAATCCACTACTGTGGGGCGTGATCGCGATGCTTATGCGGTTCATCCCGTTCGTCGGCATCGTGTTGTCCGCTGGTCTTCCCATACTGCTTTCCGTGACTGTCGATCCCGGCTGGTCCATGCTGATCGCAACCGTAGCCCTGTTCGTCATCAGCGAAATCCTCGTCAGTCAAGTCGTTGAAACCGTCGTACATGGCCAGTCCACCGGTCTGTCTTCGCTCGCCATCATCATCGCAACTGCGTTTTGGACGCTGCTGTGGGGGCCAATCGGCCTACTCCTCGCCGTCCCCATGACCGTGATGTTTGTCGTGATTGGCCGTTATGTTGAGCGTTTCAGGTTCCTCGACGTCCTGCTTGGATCGCAACCCGCCCTGTCTGCAACCGACAGCTTCTATCAACGCATTCTCGCCGGAGACCCCGAGGAAGCGGTCGAATTGGCCCTGATCAAGCTCAAGGAAATGACACCTGACTCCTACTACGATAGCGTCGTCATGGAAGCCCTTGGCAAAGCCGCCGCTGACCTGAAGGCCGGCAACCTCGATGCGGACCGCCTCGCCGAAATAGGCGAAACCCTCGACGAGTTCATCGACGACATCGGCGAATTCGTCCTTGATGAAGATAAACCCGTGATCGCAGAAGGCCTCGCCTCCACTGCATCGAAAACTCCAAAGCCTCCCATTGTTTGCCTTGCCGCACGCACCGCCATCGACCGGGCCGCCGCCGCCATCCTTGCCCAGCTCCTTACGTTGCGAAACATCCCTGCAATTGTTGCTACTCCGGAAGACATGATGCGCGGGGAATTGGGCAACCTTGATCTGACTAAGACGGAGCTGATCTGCGTGTCGTCGTTTCTCGTCCAGGAACGCAGCGCCCAGTTGAAATTCATGCTGCGCAAATTGCGCCGTCGTGTGCCGGACGCCGAAATCCTTGGCGGTTTCTGGCAATCATCGGCAGGTGACGTGGGCGCGGCCAATTTGCGTGACAACCTAGCCGTCGACGACGCCGTCGCAACATTTTCCGCAGCCGTAGACCGTTGCATCCTCAATGATCACGGTGCCTCGCTTAAAACCAACGACGCGTCCACAGCCAGACAACCGGGCTCTGTTGCGGCTTGATCAGCCCCAGCTACTGCTTCGGATTGCGCCCATACAAATGCGCGGCGGCGCGGGCAAACTTCTTTGCCTCCAGCCAGCCAACCGCCAGCCGCGAGCTTTGAGCCGTCGCACTGCCTCCATCGGCGGCTTCGACCGACGTCGCGTTCCCTAGTGGATCAGCCATTCGCGACGGCCCTAGATCACGCAACCGCCCGCTGTATAGATCAATGGCGCCAAGACCGACTTCCATGATGTAGATCCGCGCGATCCGTTTTGTGAAATCATCGCGCACGCTGGCGACGATCTGTTTGGTCACCCGTTCCCGCGCCTCCTGCGTCACCGCTGCGACCGGGTTCAAAATTCGCAATAGCCGCCAGATGTCGTAAACCTTTTCGGCAACCCCAACCACCGACCGCCACTCATAGAGCCGGATCACTTGACCGACCGTCAGCGTATCGCCCAGTGGCACACCATCCACAAAGATCGGCCGCAGCCGCGCACTCACCCGCTCGGTCAGTAGCAGCACTTCGGGGATCGTGAAGTTCCAGACCGGCGTCTTGTCGTCGGGATGCATTTGGTTGGCGACGGCTTCGATGGTCGTGACGGCAAGCTGCGCCAGATCGTTGCGCGACTGGACCGTTGCCGGATCGACGTTGTCGGCCAAAGTTTCAACGGCTATCCGTGCCGCCGCCTCCCGCGCCGAAAGCTCGGCAGATGGTGCAAATCGCGCAGGTTGATCTGCTCTCTTGAACATTCGTGCCGGCAGAGCCCACGCCTCCAGCCCATAAATCAACATCGTGAACACGAACGCTCCCGCGACCCAATACAGCAGCAGACCGCGCTCCCACAACCAAAACGAGCCCAACGGAACAAGCGACAACATCGGCAGCAGCAGAGCCGACGCGAGTAGAAAAGCCCGTAAGCGCATCTGTGGAAATCCTTGTTTGAAACGCGCAAGCGCCCGCAGGTGCCGAGCCTAGCCTAGCCCTACGTCCCAAATGTCAACAGCCGCCAATCCCGAAAGTTCCTCAAATCTGGTCCTGATCAGCCCACCGCCAGCCGTTTTGCACTGCAGCGGAACGCCTGCCGTATTCAGGCGTTACCCCTTGGCAACATCCACGTTGATGACTAAAAATTGTCTTTGAACGCCCAGGAGTGACTGATTTGACCGCACGGCCCTCTAGCATTTGGACGACCGTCAAACCTCTGGCCGTACTGTCGAAGCCGTTCTGGACTGGTTCAACGTCTTGCAAAGCGTGGTTGTTGACCATCGGAGCCTTTGTCTTTGCCGTCGGCGATGTCGGCATGCAGTTTCTGCTCAACCGATGGAACAAGTCTTTTTTTGACGCGCTCGAATTGCGCTCCGCCGTCCTTATCGAAAGCGCCGCGGTTTGGTTCTTTGTGTTGCTCATCGCGGCGACGATCACCGTTATGTCCGCCACGCTCTGCAAGATCCTCCTGCAGGTCGCATGGCGCGAACACCTCACACAAAAGGCAATAGCCGCCTGGCTTGACGGCCAAGCCTTCTATCGGATGACCATCATTCGCGGAAACGGCTTCGCCCCCGAACATCGCATCGCTGAAGACATCCGCCTGACAGTCGAACCTATCGTCGATCTTACCATCGGTGTCGTCTCCGCGTTCGTAACCGGTGTCACCTTCGCCGCCGTCCTTTGGCACTCCGGCGGATCCATCACCATTGGCGGCATAACCATTCCCGGCTTCATGGTGTTTGCAGCCCTCGCCTACGCGCTCATCGTAACAGGCATGATGCGCCTGTTCGGTGGCCGCTATGCCCAATCCATCCGCGACCGCAGCGAGGCCGAAGCCCGCTTCCGTTTCGAGCTGACACGTCTGCGCGAGAATGCCGAAAGCGTAGCTCTGCTCGGTGGCGAACCCGGCGAAAAGACATCGCTCCATGGCCACCTGAAATTCGTCAGCGGCGCCTGGAAGAATTATGCCGCCACCTGGACTCAAATGACCTGGGTCACCTACTCTAACAACTTGATGACGCCTATTGTGCCCCTCCTCATGATGACGCCGATCTACCTGTCTGGCACCATCACGCTGGGCACGGTCATGCAGACCGCCACTGCCTTCGCCATGCTTCAGTCGTCGCTGGGCTGGTTCACCTTGAACTTTGCGCGCCTTTCGGAATGGTACGCGTCGGCTTCACGCGCGTCCGAACTTCTGTCCTTCATCGAACTTGCCAACGACGGCAAGCCGGGCTCTCCCCGCATCGCCGTGACACAGGGCAATGATGAAATCTTGCGCCTCACAAACCTGTCGCTTCATCTTGAAGACGGTACGGTCCTGCTGACCGACGCCGGTCTCCATATCGCACCGGGTGAAATGGTCCTTGTGAACGGTGAATCCGGCGCAGGTAAGAGCACCCTCGTGCGCGCCATCGCCGGCATTTGGCCGTGGGGATCTGGTGTGATCGCGTTACCGGCCAACTCGAAAATCGCCTTCCTGCCGCAACGCAGCTACTTGCCGACCGGCACCTTGCGGGCAGCGATCACGTATCCTCGTCCGGTGTCTGAAATCCCCGAGGCCGAATTGAGCCGGGCGCTCGATCTCGTAGGCCTTGCCCAGCTCATCCCCTCACTCGATATCGACAAGCCCTGGGACAAATACCTGTCAGGGGGCGAGCAGCAGCGGTTGGCGTTCGCCCGCGTGCTGATACACCAGCCCACCCTGGTCATTCTCGACGAAGCAACGTCCGCCCTCGACGTACCCAGCGAAGCCCGCATGATGGAGCTCTTCACTCACTACCTGTTTGCAACCACCGTCATCAGCGTGGCGCACCGGCCCAGCTTGTCCGCCTTTCATAGCCGCGTTGTCACCCTGCGCCGCAGCCATGGCGGCTCAGGTGTGGATGTCGAAAACGGCAACGCCACACTCCAGCACCGCATGCGCCAAGCCCTCGTCGCCATCAGCCAAGCCACAAAGCCCTGACGGGGTAAGGTCGCGCTCAAATAGTCGATGCAGCCGTCTGTTCAACTCGCCGCCGCCACCTGCGCGGCGTCATCCCATTCTGGCAACACAAGTTCCGTCACGCACACCAAGCCAGAACTGGTAAACTTCTGCTCGACGATGGCCCCAGGCACGCCGTGATTAATGAGCGTGCTGCCAAATCCCTTGTGTTCAGGATCGCAGGCGGGTGGCCCGCCCCGTTCGGACCACACCAGCCGCAAGGTTCGCTGCCCTGCGACCACATTGACCGTCCAGTTGATTTCGATGAACCCATCAACCGTTGAAAGCGAGCCGTGCTTCAACGCGTTGGTCGCCAGCTCATGCAACGCAAGACCAAGCGGCACGGTCAGGCGGGCAGGCAGCGCGACGGAAGGACCGCTCGTGCGCAATTGGTGCCGGGGGTTCACCAGCAATGGCAGAATCTGGCGGTCGACTATGGTGCCCAGATCCCCCCCCGTCCACGTCGTCTGCAACAATAAATCATTGGCCGCTGCGAGTGACTGCAGCCGTCCGAGAAATGCGGTGTGAAATGCAACCGGTGACGGGTTTGAGCGCAATGTTTGATTGGCGATCGACTGCACGACAGCCAGCGAATTTTTCACCCGGTGCTGCAGTTCGCGGTTGAGCAATATAAGCTGGTTTTCCCACATCTTCCGGTCACGGATATCCTCCATCGTGACCGAAAGCGCTGTCACCGCGCCGCCTTTGCCCAGGATCGGCGATACCCCAATTGCAACGTCGATCAATTTTCCGTCCTTGCGCCGTAGCACCGCTTCGTTGCGGAACGCTTCGCCCCTTTGACCGCGCTCCAGAAGCGCCTTGATGGCATGCCGGTGATCGCCGGATGCAAGCTCCACAATGGCGCTTCCGACCATGTCGGCGCGGTCAAAACCAAACAGCCGTTGCGCACCTGGATTCCACGTTTCGATTATCCCGCATTTCGTGATCGAAATGATTGCGTCATTGGAAGCCTGGACCAGGGCTGCTAAACGCGCAGTGGCGATGCGTGCCTCGTAGTCGGCTGTCACGTCCTCGATAACGGCGACGAAATAGAGCGGCTTGCTGTCCACATCGCTGACCAGCGAGCACGTTGAACGCGCCCGCAGCACGTTACCGCCGTTCTTGAAAAAGCGCTTCTCCATCGTGAAGCTGGGAATATCCCCGCGCAGAACCGCTTCCCGCAGCGGTCCCTCGGCGAAGTAGTCTTCTGGATGTGTGACGTCCACGGGTGAAAGCGTCTCGCACTCCGCTCTCGTGTACCCAATCATTTCGCAGAACCGGTTGTTGAGCATGGTCCACTTACCATCGAGGGTCGTCTGCTCGAACCCAACCGCCGCCTGATCGAATGCCGATCGGAACCGGGCCGCACTTTCCGCCAGCGAACGCGTTCGTTGCCGTAGTGTCATCGACGCTGCGTGCAAGATTGCCGCGACTTCGTTCACTTCGTTGACGCTGGAGGCAACGAGCGGCACGACGTCACCATGCTCAAGAGTGGCTGCCTGGTCAGCCACTTGCCGTATTGATTGGGCAATCCGACTGGCGAAAGAAAGCGTGATGGGTAAAGCGAACGCTAGCGCCAGTGCGCCGGCCGCGACAAAGGCCAGCCACGATTGCAGCACGGGCAAGTCGACGGCACTCGCCGGCATGAACGCAGCGACCGTCCACCCGTCCTTGGTTTGACGGTAACCGCGCAGGACGTTGCCCCCTTCGAGATTGACCACCCGGTGCACCCCGGCCGTGGCCGTGGATGTCGCAACGATGGACCCGGCCTTTCCGATAAACTTGGCTTGATCCACCGACCGCGCAATGATGACACCCGCTCGATCCGAGACCGCAAACGTCCAGTTCCAGACCGGGCTCTGCTCGGCCATGATCATAAGCAATCGATCCGGCTCCACCGACGCCAGCAACACTGCCGTCACTTCGCCCTTGACAATCACCGGAACGCCAACCGAGACCAGCAAGCGCTGCGCCACTTTTGCGAACACAAGGTCGGACACATGCCGCGCACGCGTCGTTGCAATCGTCTGGTCGAACTCTGAAATTGGATTGACCGGCAACGCGGTTCCATATGGCACGCGCGTGTTGAGCAGCTGCTGACCCGTTTTCAGATCGCGAAGCAGCAGCGGCGCGCCCAGCATGCGTGCCACGTTTTCGGCCTGCGAATGGAATGTCGCGTAATCTTGGGTCTGCAGAGCCGGCGATGTCGTCAATCCAGCCAGCGCGGCGGTGATCCCGCGCAATTCCCGCTCGATATCTTGCGCTAGATTATTGGCCGCTACCGCTGCTTCTTGTTCGGCGCGAGATCGCTCGACTTCGGTGCTGCGCCACAGCACGAGCGCGGAAAACGCCAGCAGTGGGAGAAGGATAGAGAGAACCAGCAGCGTTAGCAGGTCACTAATACTTCGTTGCTTCGGCATTAACTGCTGTAGCGTCGGCGCCTCCCTTTCAGTGTCCTTGAACATCAATCCTCAACCTCAATCGCGCAGTCAGGCATCGCGTGAGGTGGTGGGGCTTACGCAACTGCTTATGGGCGATAGTTGAGTGTCATCGTACCTTGACGTATGACGACTACTCAGCCCGCCCTTCCACAACCTTCTCGTTGAAGGCAAACGCGATGACGCAGCCGAGGTTCCACTGAACGTCGCGGGGGTGAAGCTGTTGGCGTCAGGGTAGATTACGGCAAGATCAGCTCGCTCAAGGTCGAGCTGGCCATCATGATGCCGGGCACATCCGCGCGCAACTGAACTTCGCTCCGGCCCCAGGCGAGGGGGCGCAGCGTCAGGCTGACCCTCAAATCCGCGTCCACCGGCGCATCGAAAGTCAGAACGTGTCCTCCTCCCTCTGCAGTAATGGTCTGCGGCAGCGGAAGGGTCCGTTCGATGGCAAAGTTCTGCGCAAAAGAATTGTCGAGATAAAGCTTGACCGGCCGACCCTTCGAGCGCTCGACACGAACTTCGATGTCTTGAACCGTGCCGACCCGCCCCCAGTTTTGATGGCTTATCGACAACGCGTTCGACTGCCCAGACCTAACCAACGCTGGCTTCATCTCCCCGTGTAAAGCAAACACCGCTGGAATAATCACCACACTGCAGAAAATTGCAGGCAAAAAGCGAGAAAACGACCAGAAACCGCTGCGGCCGGAGCGTGGCACCGAAAAATCATGGGCACTCGTGGCTAACACCATCGTGCTTCTCCAATAGCAAGAGCATCGGCTTCGTCAGGTCAAATGAATGACGGAGAAAAGGAGCACGCCGATGGTCGTCGCGGCAACGGACAATGCCATCAACACGAGCATCAGCCTGAACGGCGTTTCGTCATCTTTCGCAACCAACAACCGTGCTTCGCCCAGTTTAGATCCGTGACGCATGATTTTACTCCAGTCATTTAACGCAAACTCATGCAGTCAAAACTGCGCGCGGTGGCGCAAGTTCCCTGTTTGGCGAGATAATTAAGCTTGGCGAAATAATTAAGGCAGTTGCATCCATCAGGCGCGCGTCCGGCGCTACCGTCTCAGCAAGCGTGGGTTGGAGCGCGGCGCGATAATGAGCGTTTACTGACTGCAAAGGTTGGTGGATTTGGAAAGTCCATCTCAACTCATAGAATAAAAATAATGCCGTTCTTGGAACTTCCCGCTTACCCGCCCATTATCTGAATACCATCAGAAAATCGTCGCACGAGGCGAACTTGCTTTCGGACGAACTATAGGGAGAAGTGGTCATGGGCAACCTTCTGCACTACGCAATCGTATTCCTGATTGTTGCACTTGTAGCGGCTTTCTTGGGCTTTGGAGGCGTCGCGGGAACCGCCATGGAAGGTGCGCGGCTGCTTTTCTGGGTTGCCATTGTCCTGTTCGGCGTCTCCCTCGTCGCAGGACTGATCCGCCGGGCATGACCGGTTGGCTCGTGGCATCGAATTGCTCCCAATCCTGCCGCTGGCCCTTCCGGCGGCGGAGCGTTGCTGCACTGAGAACGGGGGACGGCAACACCCGATCTGGCAAGCCGCACGAAAAAATTTTCAGGCAACATGGAACGAACCGCAATCATGGACGTTAACAGCCGTTGAACGTCGGCTGACGAAAAGCGTATCAGGCCCACGTCTTTCGTCACGCTAAGCGGCGGGTTTAGAATAGGGGGCAATGCGTGACAAAACAGGGTCGAGACTCGAAAGTAACCCCGGCCGTATCGGAGCACACCGCCACTCACACTGACATCATCGTCGAGAAAGACGCAGCAGATATGAACTTGAACTCAACCGCGCCAGACGACGCGTCAGCTGTAGTCTTGGACCAACGGATCCAGGCGCAGATCGGCCACCAGTTGGCGAGCTTTTACAGAGAGTTGGTAAATCAACCGATCCCGCAGAACTTTATTGATTTGTTGGCGAAGCTAGACCGTCAGGAGGACGGCAAGTGACACAGCCCGCCAGCCCGACGTTTCAAACGGCCCTGGTCGGAGCAATCCCCAACCTCCGCGCGTTCGCCATCTCTTTATGTGGCAACGTGCAAACTGCGAACGATCTGGTCCAGGAAACCATGCTGAAGGCCTGGGCCAACAGGCACCGTTTCGAAGAGGGCTCCAACTTCAAAGCTTGGCTCTTCACGATCTTGCGCAACTCATACTTTTCGGACTTCCGTCGCGGTAAACGCGAAGTGCGTGACGAGGATGGCGTCGCAGCCGCAAGCCTATCGAGTTTGCCCGAACAGCCCGGCCATATGGACATGATCGACTTCCAGCGCAATCTCGCCAAGCTTTCGGAAGATCAGAAGGAAGCGTTGATCTTGGTCGGCGCGGAGGGCTTTTCTTATGAAGAAGCCGCTGAAATTTGCGGTTGCGCGGTTGGCACGATCAAGAGCCGAGTCAACCGGGCCCGTGCCCGCCTCGTTGAGCTGATGGGTGTCGGCTCAGCGGAAGATTTCGGCCCCGAGCGCGTGGCTCAGGCCGTCATGTCGAAGGCAGCTCAGTAACGCTCCTTCAAAATGTTCTGCCATTCTTCTGCCGTTCGGTGCCGTCGCGGGCGTGACGGTATGCGACGGCACGCACGCTCTGGAACACGTTGGTAGTTGCTAGAATCAAAACCACGGTGCGAATGCGCTCTAGGTCTCTACTTTTTCAAGACTGATTCACGTTTTCGATGGCCGCAAATGCTGCGATCTCAAGCAATCACCCTCTAGTCGTTAGAGTTCAAAACCGAACTCTCCGCACTTCCAATTGTGACCCCTTGTGGCGGGCCGCCGGATCGCCACGCGTTCACAGACGCGAACCGAACTCGCGGAAGAACGTGCTGCCAGGTATGCGCATCCAATTGCTCTATCGCTTCTGTACCGGTCACTTCGTCTGTCGTCACATGAAACGATTCCAACGTGTGTGGTCCAAACGAATGGATCATCGGCACATCCATCGCGTCCCGCCCCCGCGCGATCACAATGCGCCCGATCCGCCGCGCATTGTGCCGTGCATCGCAGGTGTACCACCGATCGCCCAGATAGACTTCGAACCACGCGCTGAAATCCATCGCCAAACCATCGGGGGGCACACCAATGTCGCCAAGGTAACCGTTCACGTACCGCGCCGGGATGTTCATGCAGCGGCACAGCGTAATCGCCAGATGCGTGAAGTCGCGGCAAACCCCGATCTGCTCTTGATAGGCCTCGAATGCAGTGCGCGTGCTTCGCGCGTTTGGATAGCTGAACGTCAAATGACCATGTACGAAATCGCAAATCGCCTGTACCCGCGCCCAACCAGCCGTGACGCCGCCAAACAACTGCCAGGCAACCCCGCTCAACAGATCCGTCTCGCAATACCGGCTGCCCAGCAGGAACGGCATAGCATCGGCTGGCAGTTCCAAGACCGGCACCTCACGCGCCGAATGGTCGACGTCATCGCGCCGTCCGTCATCGGCAATCAGACCGTCGGCACGCAGCGAAATTCGACCAGCTGGCGCCATGAAGCGCCGCGATCGGTTGCCGTATTCGTCGGCAAAGACGGTCGATGGTACACTTGGCGTCGCATGAAACGGGACCTCGTAGAGCACATCTCCTTCCCGTTGGGGATGCACATTCAAGCGCGCCAAGATAGCCGTCGCTTGCGCGCAAACGAGCGTAATCTGGTAGCCGTAGCGGATCAACATGGGTGTGCTTTCACGTGAACTGCGATTGATCTGGCGCGCACGCCATGCGGCGCCACTGGTCCCATTCGGAATGGAGGCACAACGCACAACCAGCAGCGGCGTTCCTGAACATGAAGCGAAACTTTTACAGGGGCTTGCGCGTTTGGTTAACTAAGGCACCTGTCCAAGCGAGACCTGTGATGCACAAACAGACTTCACCAATTGCGAGTGAGCCACTGTCCAATACGAACGCCGGGC
>JANOVN010000386.1:0-2749 GCA_031417455.1 Hyphomicrobiaceae bacterium
CGCCTCGTCCAGCACCAGGATCGGCGCGTTTTTCAGCAGCACCCGCGC
The DNA here is from genome assembly GCA_031417455.1 of Hyphomicrobiaceae bacterium. Lineage (GTDB taxonomy): Bacteria > Pseudomonadota > Alphaproteobacteria > Rhizobiales > Hyphomicrobiaceae > JANXVY01. The sequence goes on from JANOVN010000386.1 coordinate 49, forward strand.
AATCGCAATCCGTTGCCGTTGCCCCCCCGACAGCTTGACGCCGCGCTCGCCGACCTGCGCGTCATACCCGCGCCGCCCGCGCATATCCTCAAGATCTGCAATAAACTCACCCGCCGACGCCTGCTCGGCAGCCCTCACCGCCGCCGGTATCCCAGCATCCGGCCGCCCATACAAAATGTTGTCCATCACCGAGCGGTGCAGCAGCGACGTATCCTGCGTCACCATCCCGATTTGCGCCCGCAGACTGTCCTGCGTCACGTCCGCGATGTTCTGGCCATCGATCAAAATCCGCCCGCTCTCAAGATCGTAAAACCGCAACAGCAGATTGACGAGCGTCGACTTTCCAGCCCCCGACCGCCCGATCAGCCCGACCTTTTCGCCAGCCCGGATCGTCAGCGACAACCCGTCGATCACCCCCCCAGGCCGGACATCGTCCCGCGCCCGCGTCCGCCCATAATCAAACCCGATTCCCTCGAAAACGATCTCACCCTTCGTCACCACGAGCGCTGGCACATGCGGCCGGTCGACCACCGTCTGCGCCCTCGAAATCGTCTCCATCCCCTCATGCACGACGCCAAGATTTTCGAAAATCCCAGCGACCGTCCACATCACCCAGCCCGACATATTGACGATGCGGATCGTCAGTCCTGTCACCAGCGCAATCGCCCCCAGCGTGACGAGCCCGTTCTGCCACAGCCCAATCGCCAGCGCCGAGGTCGCCACGATCAGCACGCCGTTGATCGCAAACAGCGCGAATTCCATCCCCGTCGTCACCCGCAGCTGGTCCATCAATTTGCCAAGCTGCTCGCGCATCGCACTGCGCGCATACTCATCCTCCCGGTCCGTGTGCGCAAACAGCTTCACCGTCAGAATATTCGTGTAACTGTCCACGATCCGCCCGGTCAGCATCGACCGCGCCTCCGACGTCACCACTGCCTTGCGCTTTAGCCGCGGCACGAAATAAGCTAGCGTCCCAAAAAACGCGACGAACCAGATGATCAGCGGCGCCAGCAGATACGCATCCGCCTGCGCAAATAGCACCAGCGCCGACAACCAATAGATCGCCACGAACCACAGCGCATCGATGGTCGCCACCACGCTCTCGCGCAATCCCGGCCCGACCTGCATCACCTTGTTGGCAATCCGTCCGGCAAAATCGTTCTGAAAAAACCCCAAGCTCTGCCGCAGCACATACGCGTGCGTCTGCCACCGGACCAGCGTCGTGAACTGCCCGCCGATCATCTGATGCTTGATGAGATCGTGAACCGCCGAAACCAACGGCCGCGCGATCATGGCAACAAACGCCATCCAAGCAAGCACCCCCCAATGATCCGCCACGAACGTCTTCGGGTTAGGGGTGTTGCGCATCAAATCGACGAGACTACCGATGAACGCAATGAGCGACGCCTCGATCACCGCGCCAAGAAACCCCGCCACCAGCAAAGCCGCAAACGCCGGCCATGCCTGCCGCACGAAATGCGCGTAAAACGCCCAAAGCGTCTCCGGCGGCCGCACCTGCCCATCGCCCGCAAACGCATCGATCCGCGTCTCGGCCCAGGTGAAGATGCGATCAGCCAGCGCCGCACCTTTCGCCACGACGGGCTTCACTCGCTCTTGCGCCAGCGCAAAGGTTCCTTTTAACGGCATCTCTAAAACTCACTTGCAATAACCGGCTCGGCACAAGGCGTGTAACCAGCCAGCCAAAGAAAAAAGGGGTCAGCCCTGCCATCACATGGCACCCAGACAACCCGCGTTGAACCGCCTGCCAAACCGCGCTCAAGACATGATACGCTATACCCAAACGCTCTAACTCGCCAAAAGGATGACACGTGGCCACTCCGACCCACACCGCCGCCTCCGCCAAAGCCAATCTCAACGCCGCCCAGCCCCTGCCCCCCTCGGAACGGCTAGACGCCATGAAATCCAGCGCCCGCACCTGGTTTGAGTCCTTGCGCGACGACATCTGCGCCCGCTTTGAAAAGCTTGAAGACGACCTCCCCGCAGGCGGCCCCCATTCCCATCTTCCCGCCGGTCGCTTTACCCGTACACCCTGGGAGCGAACGGATCATTCCGGCGCAAAGGGCGGCGGCGGCGTGATGAGCATCATGAAAGGCCGCGTCTTTGAAAAAGTCGGCGTCCATGCGTCGACCGTCCAGGGCGAATTCGCTCCCGAGTTCCGCAACCAAATCCCCGGCGCCGAGGAAAACCCGCAATTTTGGGCGTCGGGCATTTCACTCATCGCCCACATGCAAAACCCCAACGTCCCCGCCGTCCACATGAACACGCGGCTCGTCGTCACCAACAAATGGTGGTTCGGTGGCGGCGCCGATCTAACCCCCGTCCTCGACCGTCGCCGCACCCAATCCGACGCCGACACCTTAGCCTTTCACGCAGCGATGCATGGCGCGTGCGAGCCCCACGCAGAGATCGCCGACTACCCCAAACTCAAAACCTGGTGCGATGAATATTTCTTCCTGCCCCACCGCAACGAAATGCGCGGTGTCGGCGGCATCTTCTACGACTACCTCCAACCCCCGCAAGAACACGGCGGCTTCGAGGAAGCCTTAGCCTTCACTCAAGACGTGGGTCGCGCCTTCGCCCGCGTCTACCCCATGCTCGTGCGCGGCAACTACGCCAATCCCTGGACGCCCGCCGACCGCGAGGAACAACTGATCCGCCGCGGCCGCTACGTTGAATTCAA
>JANOVN010000387.1:0-4217 GCA_031417455.1 Hyphomicrobiaceae bacterium
TTTCGCTACTCAGCCCTCACCTTCAACGGCCACCGCATCCACTACGACCAGCCCTTCGCCACCAAGCAGGAAGGCTACCCTGGGCTCATCGTTCATGGCCCGCTGCTGGCAACCCTTCTGGTCGATCTCGTCCGCCGCGAATGTCCCAACGCCACCATCGAAACATTCACCTTCCGCGCCGTCGCTCCCCTCTTCGACTCCAACGACTTCGCCGTCTGTGGCACCCCCTCACTCGATGGCAAAACCATTCGGCTATGGGCTCGTGGCCACGACGGCACTCTCGCCATGGAAGCCACCGCCACCCTCGCCTGAGCCTCAACGCCACAGCAACACCCGACCAGGAGACGCGCCGTGCTTCCACCCCAAGAGCAGTTCCCCGAGTTGCGCGAAGCCGTCCGCGATCTGTGCGCCCAATACCCCGCTGCCTACCACCGTAAGATCGACGAAACCCGCGGCTACCCTGAGGAGTTCGTCGACGCCCTCACCAAAGCTGGCTGGCTCGCCGCCATGATCCCGCAGGAGTACGGCGGCTCCGGCCTCGGCCTGACGGAAGCTTCCGTCATCATGGAAGAGATCAACCGCTCCGGCGGCAACTCCGGCGCCTGTCACGGCCAGATGTACAATATGGGCACCTTGCTCCGTCACGGCAGCGACCGGCAAAAGCGCGAATACCTCCCCCAAATTGCCAGCGGCGCGCTCCGCCTCCAATCCATGGGCGTCACCGAACCCTCGACCGGCACCGACACGACCCGCATCAAAACCACCGCCGTGAAAAAAGGCGATCGCTACGTCGTCAACGGCCAGAAGGTTTGGATCAGCCGCGTCCAGCACTCCGACCTGATGATCCTGCTCGCCCGCACCATGCCACTCGCCGACGTGAAGAAAAAATCCGAAGGAATGTCGATCTTCCTCGTCGACCTGCGCGAGGCCAACGCCAAGGGCATGACCGTCCAGCCGATCCCCAACATGGTCAACCACGAGACCAACGAGCTGTTCTTTGACAACCTCGAAATTCCCGCTGAAAATCTGATCGGCGAAGAGGGCAAGGGCTTTAAGTACATCCTCGACGGCCTCAATGCCGAACGCACGCTGATCGCCGCCGAATGCATCGGCGACGGTTACTGGTTCATCGACAAAGTGACCGCCTACGTCAATGAACGCATCGTCTTCGGCCGCCCGATCGGTCAAAACCAAGGCGTTCAATTCCCCATCGCCGAATCCTACATCGAGGTTGAAGCCGCAAACCTGATGCGCTTCGAAGCCTGCCGCCGTTTCGACGCCCACGAGCCCTGCGGTCCGCAAGCCAACATGGCCAAATATCTCTGCGCCAAGGCCTCCTGGGAAGCTGCCAACGCCTGCCTCCAGTTCCACGGCGGCTTCGGCTTTGCGACTGAATACGACGTCGAACGCAAGTTCCGCGAAACCCGCCTCTACCAAGTCGCCCCCATCTCGACGAACCTCATCCTCTCCTACGTCGCCGAGCATGTCCTCGGCATGCCCCGTTCGTTTTGACCCGACCCAATTGAAAGGTGCCGCCATGCGCCCCCTCGACGGCATCACAGTTCTCACCCTGGAACACGCGATTGCAGCCCCCTTCTGCACCCGGCAGTTGGCCGAACTCGGCGCCCGCGTTATCAAGATCGAGCGCCCAGAAGTCGGCGACTTCGCCCGTGGCTACGACGAGCGCGTGCGCGGCCTCGCCTCCCATTTCGTCTGGACCAACCGCTCCAAGGAAAGTCTGACCCTCGACGTCAAGCACCCTGAGGCAGGCACCATCCTCGCAAAGCTCCTGGAACACACCGACGTCCTGGTCCAGAACTTAGCCCCTGGTGCTGCCGCCCGCCTCGGCCTGTCGTATGAGACGCTCAAACAAGCTCATCCCAAGCTCATCGTCTGCGACATCTCCGGCTACGGTGCCGACGGCCCCTATCGCGACAAGAAAGCCTACGACCTCCTGATCCAAAGCGAGTCCGGCTTCCTCTCGATTACCGGCTCGCCCGGCGAACCCGCCAAAGCCGGCTGCTCGATCGCCGACATCGCGGCTGGCATGTACGCCTACTCGTCCATCCTCGCAGCCCTGATCATGCGCGGCAAAACCGGACACGGCAGCTCCATTGACGTTTCCATGCTCGAAAGCATGGTCGAATGGATGGGTTATCCGCTCTACTATGCGTTCGACGGCGCAACCCAGCCCCCTCGCGCCGGTGCCGCCCACGCCACCATCTACCCTTACGGCCCCTTCCCCACAGGCGACGGCAAAACCGTCATGCTCGGCCTGCAAAACGAGCGCGAATGGGAAGTCTTCTGCACCAAAGTCCTTGCGCTCCCTGGCCTCGTCGCCGACGAACGCTTCGTCTCTAATTCCCTTCGCGTCGCCAACCGCCAAGCCCTGCGCGACATCATCACCGATGCCTTCGCCAAATCCACCTCCATGCACGTCTGTCAAAGGCTGGACGACGCCGGCATCGCCAACTCCCGCATGAACACGATGCAAGACGTCTGGATTCATCCCCAGCTTGCCGCGCGCAAACGCTGGACCGACGTCGATACTCCGGCCGGTCCTATCCCCGCCCTGCTGCCACCGGCCACGAGTGACGCCTATAGTCCCCGCATGGACGGCGTCCCAGCCCTGGGCCAGCACACCACCGCTATCCTCGCCGAACTAGGCCTGTCCCCGTCCACCATCGAAGACCTCCGCACCAGCGGTGCCGTCTGATGCCCCCCACATTCTCGCACGTGCACATCACCTACTCGAACGATACCCTCAAACAACGTAATACTAATACGCACGAACTTGTGCGGTTTGGTATTCGTGAGCGGGGTTGCCACGCCGTAGGCGCCTTTTTCCAAAGGCGACGCGGCTGCGCACAAGCCAAGAGTCACGACCAATAACAAGCGCATAAGCGCAACTACAGGGAGAGACTACCAATGACGACTTGGACTTCTAAACTCGGCATCATGTCCGCGTGTGGGATCGCAACACTCGCCGTCGCCTTGACCACCCCCTCGTGGGCGCAAGCCCCCATCATCATCAAGTTCAGCCACGTCGTCGCCAACGACACCCCCAAGGGCAAGGGCGCGCAAAAGTTCAAGGAACTCGCCGAAAAATACACCGAAGGCAAAGTGAAGGTCGAGCTGTTCCCCAACTCACAGCTCTATAAGGACAAGGAAGAACTCGAAGCCCTTCAGCTCGGCGCGGTTCAGATGCTGGCCCCCTCACTCGCCAAATTCGGCCCGCTCGGTGCTAAGGAATTCGAAGTCTTCGACCTGCCCTTCATCTTCCCCGATAAAGCCTCCTTGCGCAAAATCACCGAAGGCGAAATCGGCAAGTCCATGATGCGCGGGCTCGACGCCAGAGGCGTCGTCGGCCTCGCCTTTTGGGACAACGGCTTCAAAATCATGACGTCTAACAAGCAGATGAAAACACCCGCCGACCTCAACGGTCTCAAGCTGCGCATCCAATCCTCAAAGGTTCTCGAATCGCAGATGAAAGCCTGGGGCGGCGTCCCGCAGGTCATGGCCTTCTCGGAAGTCTATCAGGCCCTCCAGACCGGCGTCGTCGACGGCACCGAAAACACGCCCTCCAACGTCTACACCCAGAAAACCCACGACGTCCAAAAGCACGCCACCGCCACCGACCACGGCTACATCGGCTATGCCGTTATCTCCAACAAAGCCTTCTGGGACGGCCTGCCAGCCGATATCCGCGGCCAGCTCGAAAAGGCCATGGCGGAATCGACCGTCTACACCAATGAGATCGCCTTGAAGGAAAACACCGACGCCATCGACGCCATGAAGGCGTCCGGAAAAATCGCCTTCTACACACCCACGGACGCGGAACGGAAAGAGTGGGTCGCTGCCTCCAAAGCCGTCCACGACGAAATGGCCACCCGCGTCGGCAAGGACCTGCTCGAATCCATCTACAAAGTCACCGGCGCCTCAAAATAAACTGCCACCACCACTCCATGACCGGGCTTGCCGACCCTCGGGCTCGACCCGAGGGACCTGGCCATCCAAGAGCCACACGCACCAATCCCTCCGCAACCCGCCCTCCCCCCACTCCATGGTCGCCCTTGAGGCGACCATCCAGGGGCCACGCACGCAAACCCCTCCGCAACCCTAAGGGCTCGGAGATATAATAGTGAGGGAGACGGATCAGAGCCTGGGTTTCCCCAGCGGTCTCGACCTTTTCGTATTTCGGAGATGTGGACCGATGC
>JANOVN010000388.1:0-1510 GCA_031417455.1 Hyphomicrobiaceae bacterium
CCGATCGACCCGTTTGCGACGGTTGACGGCAGCAGGTTGCTTACACTTGACAAAGTCTGCAATGGGGACAGGCTGTGTGAAAACTTGTACGGATCATGCTAAAGTCACTCGACTGACTCGGTGGGGGGTGGGGATGGCGGGTTTCGTTGAGGGAATGGATCGCCAGCAGGCGACGTTGTTGCCGGAATGCCTGGAGGATTGGGTTGGCGAGAACAATCCGGTGCGCGCGGTCGATGTGTTCGTCGATGCGCTCGATCTGGCGGCGCTTGGCTTTGACGGCGTCCAAGCGAAGGCTACGGGCCGCCCCGGCTACCACCCTGCGGTTCTGCTCAAACTCTACATTTACGGCTACCTCAACCGCGTGCAGTCGAGCCGCCGTCTCGAGCGCGAGGCGGGCCGCAATCTGGAAGTGATGTGGCTGACGGGGCGGCTCGCACCGGATCACAAAACCATCGCCGACTTCCGCAAGGATAATGGCCCAGCCATCAAAAAGGTCTGCGCACAATTCGTCGAGCTGTGCCGCAAGATCGGCTTGCTCGCCAAAGCCAGCGTGGCGATCGACGGCAGCAAATTCAAAGCCGTCAACAGCCGCGACAACTATTTCACGAAGGGCAAGTTGGAGCGACGCCTCAAGCAGATCGAGGAGAGCGTGGCGCGTTACATGGGCCAGCTTGACACGGCCGACCGCCGCGTGGCCACCGGTGACGATCCATCGGAGACAACGCTTCTAACCAAGACGCGGCTCAAGGAAAAGCTCGTCAAACTTGAAGAGGAAGTGAAGCGGCTGAAGGCAATCGAGACGCAAGTTCTTGCCTCGCCTGACAACCAAGTCTCGCTGACCGATCCCGATTGCCGCTCGATGGCCACGAGTGGGCGCGGCAGCGGCATGGTGGCCTACAACGTGCAAAGCGCGGTTGATACAGAACATCATCTGATCGTGGCGCACGAGGTGACCAACGTTGGCACCGACCGTTCGCAGCTCGCCCGCATGGCTGAGGCTGCAAGAGCCGCCCTGCACAGCGATAACTTGGACGTCGTTGCGGATCGCGGATACTTCAAGGGCGAAGAAATCCTAGCCTGTGAGAAGGCTGGAATCACCGTGACGCTACCGAAGCCGCAGACCTCGGGCGCAAAAGCGGCGGGCCGCTTCGGCAAACCAGACTTCGTTTATCTGCCCGCTGAGAACGCGTATCGCTGTCCCGCAGGTGAAAAACTGAAATACTCGTTTACCGTTGTCGAAGACGGGCAGACGCTGCACCGATATGCAACGAACGCCTGCAAGATTTGCCCGATCAAAGCTCAGTGCACGACAGGCAAAGAACGGCGCATCACCCGCTGGGAACACGAACACGTTGTCGAAGCCGTGCAGACGCGGCTCGACAAAAATCCGCTAGCCATGCGTGTGCGCCGCGAAACCGTCGAGCATCCATTCGCCACCCTCAAAATGCGGATGGGCGCGACACACTTTTTGATGAAGCGGCTGAAGAATGTGGCGACCGAAATGGCGCTC
>JANOVN010000389.1:0-2102 GCA_031417455.1 Hyphomicrobiaceae bacterium
GTTTGCACAGCAAGTTGGGCGCAACGACGGCCAACAAAGAAGTGAAGCCATCCTTGTTGTTGGTCAAGCTGTTGCAAAAAGCAACTTCAGCAGCGCTGCCGCGAGGTCCGATGATGAGGTCGATGTGGGCAACTTCGTTGCCGTCGCCAACCAGCGATTCGCCGACCATTACTTTGTTAATCGAGGCCATTACGTTCTCTCCCAAGGTCTAATATACATGAGCAACCATACGCCACAGGATGTCCTGCAACGCGGTCCGTGCTCGTGACAGGCTATCCCAGTTGGCAGACCCCGCCGCATCCGCGAATGAACCGCGAGCGTGACGAGTTGGTTGGCCAGATAGCGGCAGTTACGCCGCACTTGTCGTACGCCAAGCCTCTACCTGGAAGCAAGGGGGTTTACGACGATTTTGCTGTCCGATTTCGCGTCAAAAGCTGATCTGCAAACAAGGTTGACACCACAAAATCGGCGGTCGTCCCCGGATTAAGCCCGCGCTTCTTGAGGTCTGCGTCAAAATTCAGCAGGCGGTGAAACCCTTCGTCGTTCACCGCGGGGAGATAATGCGGGCGCAGCCGGTGAGCCTCGATCTGCACTTCGTGGGCGATTTCAGGCCCGAATTTGCGCGCGATATGGGTGTCAGGGAACTGATCGAGCAGGCACATATGCAGTGTCGTGATGGCCCGGTCAGGCGACGTTGCCGATAGCCGCGCCGTCGTCAACGCCGGCAGCGCAAAATCAAACAGATCAGCAAAATCATTGGCATAGGCATTGGCAATCCGGTCGTACTCGCGCGCCGAAGTCATAGCGTCCAGCAGCGTGACGTTGGGAACCTCGGCCACATCATGCGCCTTAGCCGTTCCAAGCCCTGCCGGATTTGCAATGTTGATCGCGCGATAAACCGCCTGGGCGTCCGCGACCGTCAATGCATCCAGCACCTCGTCGATATGCACCCGCAACGGCCCCTCGCCCGCCTCGGCTGCGCAGGCCAATGGCACACAGAGCAGAATAATCCCGAGGTTCGTGTTGCAACCCGCCGCCGCCAAGCTGGCCGTAACCGCTGCTTCGATCCGCTCGCCAACAGCCAAGCCGGGCTTGGCGATGAACGGCGCCGCAGCCTTTGCGCTGGCAACAAACATCGCCGGGTCCATCCGGTGCCCGTCGGCGAAGTCATGGACGTTTCCAGGCTTCAGGCTGGAAAGCTCAGCTTGGCAGGCAGCGATAAAAGCTTCGGCGATGCTGGCGGCCTTGATCAACGCGGGCATCAAGTATCTTTCTTAGCGAGCGCTGCCAGGAAATCCCCTGCTAGCCGCTCGGCAATGTCAACTTCGGTGACGCTTTGTAACCCGCGCCACGCCGGATTGGAGTTTACTTCAAGCACCAGCAATTTCCCATCCTCGCGCGCGATGAGATCGACGCCGGCATAATCCGCACCCAGCGCCTTGGCCGCGGCAAGTGCCAATTCCGCCATGGCCGCGTCCGGTTCATGTGACATTGGCTGCGCGCCTTGTGCCACATTGGTAATCCACGTTTTAGATCGCCGCGACATGGCCGAAATCACCTGGCCTCCAGATACGAACACGCGCCAGTCCTCATGATACTCAGCCGCGTTGGGCGGAATGAAGCTCTGCATGTAATAAACGTCGCCCACATCCGCTCCCGGCGGCAAGTCGCCAATGGTCCTGGCCAGTGTCAACCCCACACCCTGCGCGCCAAACAAAGGCTTCACGACGACTGGATCGGACTGGGTCACGAAAGCCGCCTTCGCAACAGCTTCCCCTTCGACCGTCACCGTCGGCGGCACCGGCAGACCCGCCCGCTGGAACAGAAACGTCGCCGTCGATTTGTCGACACATCGCTCAACGGCGCGCGCATCGTTCCACACCCGCACGCCGCTTTCCGCCAGTGCATGCAAAATCCCGAGCCGAAAGGTAATTTGTTCGAGCCCACCATGCGAAATCGACCGCACAAACACGCCATCGGGCAGAACGCCGTCAAAGCCTGGAATGCGCAACCCCACCGGGCTCGCCGTATCGAACGCACACAACTTAAGCGACGTCGTAACAACCTCGACGCCCCGCGCCCGGAACGCCCGCACCAACCGG
>JANOVN010000390.1:0-3095 GCA_031417455.1 Hyphomicrobiaceae bacterium
TCGTCCTCGGCGGCGGCCTCTCGTCCCTTCCCCACCTCTACACGTCGCTCCCAACCCTCATGGCTCCCTACGTCTTCACTGACGCCCCAACCATCACCATCCGCCGCCCCAAACACGGCCCCGCCAGCGGTGTCCGCGGCGCCGCCTGGCTCTGGCCGTAATACTGTCAAGTCCCAAAAAACTGGAGGTCTGGAGGCTGCGCCTCCAGCGGAGCGCGAGGCTGGCCCCGCTGACCCCAACGCAGTCACTCACGCCACGAGCACACTTTCACTCACTTCCCGCACTTTGGCCCATCCAGAAACGTCAATTCCCGCAACTCGCCCTTCAGCGAAAAATCGCCGTAGTCCATCACCAGCCGCGTCGACACACCGTTTTCAAAAAAGTTCGCCGCCATTTCGTAGTTCGGCAGCGCGTCCTTCTTGTCCAACCCCTTGCCCTTTTCGAAGTACCCCGTCGAAATCGGCCAGAATCGCATCTGCTTCAACCGGTCCACATTCGCAACCGACGCCGGCAGCGCGCTGGCGTCACCCACCCGGCCCTTGCCGATAATCGTCATCGTCGATGAAACCTTGTCGCCCTTTTCCGACCCGTCATAAACGTCGGCGGCGAACTGCGCCTTCCCATCCATCGCCGCCTGCAACATCGCAATCGAATGCTGAATCGGAAAATACGTCGTCCCCGGCAGCGACAATGCCTTGCGCTCTGGCTTGACGAGCTCGATGGCGACTTCGCCGCTGGCATCGCGCCGCCCGGCCCGCCCTTCCGTCACGTCGCCAATCTTGTCGTCATGATACTGCGTCGTGGTGAAGGTCAGCGTGCGCCCGGCGATCTCCTCGGAACTCGACGTGCGCATATCGTTGACCTGTTCGGATCCATCCGACGAACTCGACTGCGTCACGAACCGCATGGTCTGCGCATAGTCTTCGCAGCCGCCGCCGCGCAACTCGTACACAAGTCGCCCGGTCATTTCGCTGACGCCCGACCCAGGAGCCGCTCGCCCCATGCTGATGTCGTACACCGCCCGATGCGGCGCAAATTTGATCGTCTCGCTGGCGGGCCATGCACCACCCGATGCCGCCGTCATGCCGATCACAGCGGGCAAAACCCAAACCATCCGCCCGAAAAACCCAACCGTCATCGGCTCAACTCCTGTAGTTTCATCGCACTGACGATATCATGCCCTGCAATGGCACACCTAAACTAAGCGCCTTCCAGATCGGTTGCCAACGGCCCAAAGCCCAGCCAAGAAGAAGCCCAAATTCCATCCGCACCCAGGAGAGCACCCATGACTGGCAAAATAGAGGCCGAAAACCCCACTCAGCGCCTTGCCAAGCTCGGGCTGACCCTGCCCCCGGTCCCGGCCGCTGCCGGCAACTACGCGGGCTTCGTCCTGGCTGGCAACCTGCTGGCGATCTCCGGCCAGCTTCCCCGCCGCGCCGACGGCTCGCTCTTGACGGGCCGCGCGGGCGATGATCTCTCAACCCAACAGGCCCAGGACGCCGCCCGCCTGTCCGCCCTCAATATTTTAGCCCAAGCCCAAGCGGCCCTCGGCGACCTTGGCCGCATCACCCACACTCTGCGCCTCACCGGCTTTGTCCAGGCAACGCCCGCCTACACCGACCACCCCAAAGTCATCAACGGCGCCTCCGACCTCATCGCCACCGTGCTGGGCGCACCCGGCGTCCACAGCCGCGCCGCCGTCGGGGCCGTCTCCCTCCCCCTCAACTCCGCCACCGAAATCGACGCTCTCTTCATGGTCGTCTGATGCTCGACCGCCCGATGCTCGACAAAAAAGTCTTCCTCCGCCCCATCGCCCATCGCGGTCTCCACCATGTGGCAGCGGGTCGGATCGAAAACACCGGCCCCGCCTTCGAGGCAGCCATCGCGCGCGGCTACGGCATCGAATGCGACCTGCGCCCCCTGACAGACGGCACCCCCATCGTGTTCCACGACGAAACCCTCACCCGCTTGATCGACCCTCCCACTACCGGCGACGCGCACGTCCCCCTCTCCCTCCTGACAGACGGCACCCCCATCGTCTTCCACGATGAAACCCTCACCCGCCTGATCGACCCTCCCGCTACCGGCAATGCGCACGTCCCCCTCTCCCCCCGGGGAGAGGGTCGGGGTGAGGGGGGAAAAATGCGTGAGGGGGGAAAAATGCGTGAGGGGCGACAAATGGGTGAGGGGAACATAACACCGCAAACCCTCGTCAACACCCTCACACCCGCCGACCTCACTCACCTCCATTACCGCAACTCGACCACGCCTATCCTCACTTTCGAGGGCCTCCTCAACCTCGTACGCGGAGCCGTCCCCCTCCTCGTCGAAATCAAAAGCGAATGGACCCCGCCCGACGCAGCTTTCCTCGCCAAAATCGCAGCCCTTGCCACCGCCTATCGCGGCCCCATCGCGCTCATGTCGTTCGACCCCGCCGTCATAGCCCCGCTAGAAACCCTCGCCCCCAACGTCCCGCGCGGCCTCGTCTCCGGCTCCTATCGCGCAGACTCCGGCGACCATTGGTGGCGTGACTTGCTCACCCCCGCTAAAGCCGCTTCCCTCCGCGACCTGACAGACTTCGACAGCCTCGCCTGCTCCTTCGCCGCCTACGAATGTGCGAGCCTCCCCACACCCGCAACAAAACGGCTGCGCTCCTCCGGCATCCCAATCTTCACCTGGACGGTCCGCACCCCCTCTGACCGCGCCCACGCAGCCTCCCACGCCGACGCCCCAATCTTCGAAGGGTTCCTTCCCCCCTCTCCCCGTTTCTTAACGGGGAGAGGGACGGGGTGAGGGGCGGCAGCGAAAAAGGGCGCCTCCGCTACTCCTGCTCACTCGCCCCCAACGCCCGCACCAGCATCTGCACGTCGCCACCGAGGCCCATATAGCTGCGCGGCATCTCGACCTTCGCCCCCGCCGCATCGGGTGCATGCAGCGCATAAAGCTGCGACAACCCCGCGCCCGGCTTGGTCACGGATCGCTCGGAGCCTGCCAAATTCTTGAACACCGCCGGATCTGCTACACCCTGCGCAACCAACCCCGCCAACCGGTCTACCACCCCATCAACCGCCCACGAAATCCTCATACCGATGCAC
>JANOVN010000391.1:0-4365 GCA_031417455.1 Hyphomicrobiaceae bacterium
GGTTGGCGAATGCCGCGCGCAAGTGGCATTGCTCCTTATCACAAAAGCGACTTCACAGGTGATCCACTCAGGTGATACACTTTCTGGGTATGTTTTGAATTTCACCTGCTGGATCAACAGCTTTTTGGGTGGCGTCTGGGAGTCCTAGTTCCCCAGCCAATAAAATCAACTTCTCCAGAACGCAACTTCCAAGCTCGCTTCGCGAGTTTTGCCCTCTCGCAGATGGTCCCTCCAATGCGGCTCACTGGGTGCAATCCATGGCTGCATTTGGAATTCAAAACCCCGGACAGATAGAATCCAAGCTTTTGATCCTGTTGGAAAACGGACAAATCAAATTGTCGCAAAACACCGCCGCCATCTTAATTCTTAATTGATGCAAATGTTATGTCATGAGGCTCATCAGCCCGGGTTGTTGATAGCGTTCGATTCATTGCGTGCCGATGGACGAAATTGCCCTCGGATTGATCCTGTTCAGCAGCATCGCCACAGCCAGTTCGGGTTCGAGAGGGAACATCAATGACCACTAAGCAATCGTTCTTTTCGATACCTGGAGACGCCGACGATAGCAATATTCTGAAGTCCGGTAGCGGGGGCTGGGTGACCTCAGAGCCTGTGCGCTCCGTTGACGGCTCCACCTTCGCTAGCGACTCCTTCAGTGACCTTGCGATGACCAGTAGCGGCTTCCTGACCGTCTCCGAACCCAGACGCTCGTTTGACGCCTCGCTCATCACCGACGCAGGCGACAGTTTCGAAGCATGGCGCAGAGACACCGCCGCGGCGGCTGACACCATGGGCGGCACCACAACAACTTGCGCGAGCACTTGTTCTTGCGGGGCGTGCGGTTTGCGCACGCCTGAAGCGATGGCCGCCAGAGCAGCAGCAGCTGCGGCAGCAACCGGCGATACAGGCGGCAACACAGCAAACACTGCGACGCTTGCAACAATCCAAACCATCGGCGCCTACATTGCCAACACGAGCCCGTCGAGCGGGGGTGGCCGCCACTTCGCTTCCGGCTCGACCGTGACCGTCAATCTCACCGGCCTGCTGATTTCCGGCGAACTTATGTATGCGCGCGCCGCTTTGGCCGCATGGGCGCGCGTGGCCAACATCAAATTCGTCGAGACGACTGGTGCCGCCCAGATCACGATGACCGACGACAACGACGCGGTCACCTACAATGCCTACACGAGCACGTCGTGGAACAACGCGACGACCCTTAGCTCGGCCAGCATCCACATCACGCAGAAGTGGTACAATTCAAATGGCGGCGCGGGCGGTGCAACCGGCGTGCTGAACGGCTATGGCTACCAGACCTATGTCCATGAACTTGGTCACGCCCTTGGCCTTGGCCATGTTGGCCCCTACAATGGTTCGGCGACCTACGGGACCAGCAACATCTTCACGAACGACAGCTGGCAGTACTCCACCATGTCGTACTTCGATCAGACCAACTATGGCGGTGCGTCATACGCTTACGTAACATCGGCCATGCAAGCTGATATTTACGCCATGCAGCTGTTGTACGGCGCGCCCACGACAGACCCCGGCACATATAAGTTTGGCTACGGCGCCAATACCGGCGGTGCATTCGATCTTGCTCAATCCAGTTCCTTCTGCATCTACAGCGTCAACGGAACCGCCGATCTCGATGCATCACTCTACACCGGCGCACAATCGGTGCAGTTCAACGCCGGAAGCTTCTCGTCGATCAAGGGGTTGACCAACAACATCAGCACCGCACTCAATACCCATCTGACCAGCTACGCAGGCGGCTTGGGCATTGACACCGTCTACTTCGGCGATGCCGTTAACGGCGCGCGCACGGCGACCGGCGGCGCGGGAAATGACGTCTTCATCGCCAACGGCGCGAGCACCTCTGTCGCCTCGATCACCGCCGATGGCGGCTCGGGGACCGATAGCTTCACCAACCAGGACGCCTCGGCTGGCTATACCTTCAAGCACACGTCTCAGGTCAACAACACCTGGCTGGTTTCGAAAAACGGCTCGGCGTACGAAACGCTGAGCAGAATCGAAACACTGAATTTCACCGACCGCTCGTTCTCGCTGAAATCGACATCCGCCCGCGATGTCACCGGTGACGCGACCTCCGATATCATCTGGTACAATGCCAGCAACGGGGTCACGAACTACTTCGGGATGAACAACACCAACGCGACCTGGAGCTTTGCTGGCCAAGTCAATACCGCATGGGGCATCGCGGGAACCGGCGATTTCGATGGCAATGGCAGTGCTGATGTTTTGTATCGCCGCACGAGCGACGGCGCGATTGGCTATCTCTACCAGTCAGCCGGCACCTGGAGCTGGACCGGTGCTGGCGTCGTCGGCGCGGCGTGGTCGGTTTCTGGCGTAGGCGACGTCGATGGCAACGGAAAAGCCGACATCGTCTACACCAACGCGAGCGGCACCGTCGGCTACCTTTCCATGAACGGTACAACGGGCACCTGGCGCACCGCTGGCAGCGTCAACACCTCATGGGCCGTCAAGGGCGTCGCAGACTTCAATATGGATGGTCATGACGACATCCTCTATTACAACCAAACATCTGGCTCGACGGCCTACCTTGACTACAATGGCGTCTGGCACTCGTTTGGATCGGGCGTCGGGTCTAATTGGTCGGTTGCCGGTGTCGGCGACTTCAACGCCGATGGCACCGCGGACGTGCTGATGTACAATTCCTCGGTCGGCGGCGCGCTCAATTACTGGGCGATGGATCGTAGTGGTGCTGGATCATGGTCGGGCTTCAGCGGCTTGGGAACTTTGGGACCCAATTGGTCCGTCAAATCCGTCGGCGATTACAACGGTGACGGCCATGCCGACATCACACTTTACAACGCTAGCGCATCGGCCGCCGGTGTCATCTCGACCCTCGACGGCGGGGCGGTAAGCTGGAAGGGCTTGGGCTACGTCAGCCCGGGTTGGCAAATCTTGTCGTAACCCAGGTGATCCGGCCCGAAATCAACGCCGGGACACTGAACAAACATGGGCCGGTGCGCGTGACTGCACACTGGCTCTTTTCTGCGACGTTACAACACCGTGCCGAACAGCTTTCCGATCCCGGCGGTCGCAGCCATTGCAATTGCGCCCCAGAACGTCACGCGCGCCATGCCCTTGATCGGATCGGCTCCGCCCGCCCGCGCACCGACGGCCCCAAGCAATGCCAGGAACGCAAGCGACGCCACGGTAACGATCGGCACAAGCTTATTGACGGGTGAAACCAACACCATCAGCAATGGCAATGCCGCCCCGACAGAAAAAGTCAGGGCCGACGTGAGAGCCGCCTGCACAGGACGCGCAGCGGTTATTTCCGAAATCCCGAGTTCGTCGCGCGCGTGCGCACCCAGCGCATCCTTCGCCATCAACTGATCGGCAACCTTGTGCGCCAGTGCGCTATCAAGCCCACGCTTCACATAGATCTGCGCCAATTCCTCGCGCTCGAAGGCAACATTGGTACTAAGCTCGTTGCGCTCACGATTAAGGTCCGCATTCTCTGTATCGGCTTGCGAACTGACCGACACATACTCGCCAGCGGCCATCGCCATGGCGCCAGCAACCAGTCCTGCCACCGCCGCAAGCAAAACCTCACTCGGTTTGGTCGCCGCCGCCGCAACGCCAACCACAAGACTGGCCGTCGAAATTATGCCGTCGTTAGCGCCAAGAACGGCGGCGCGCAGCCAGCCGATCCGGTCAACCCGGTGATCTTCGCGATGCAGATGCAGGCGGCTCATAATGTCCTCGCGTCGTTCACTGGTTTACAGGCGGGGCCACGCAGTCAGGCAATGAAAACCTAATTCCTATTTAGCAGCGCCCGCCACCAACTCCGGCCGGTACTCAAAGTGCATCGTGTCGAAATGCGACCAGCGCCCGCCCCAGATAAAGCCCTCGGCCTCGAAAGCATCAACGATTTCGACTGGGATCGCGTTGCGATAAGTCAACGCCCCTGCTGCACTTGCCGCTGGCCACTGCCAATAGTGCGCATGCTTCACCGCGAGATCGATTGCAATGGCATGCCCATGCGCCGACACGCGATCGGTTCCAGCAATCACTCGGCAGTTGTATGTGCCTGCTGGCGGCAGTAAAAATGCGTCGAACGATGCCGGCAGCTGGTCCAATCGTGCCGAAACAGCAGCCAGCCGCTCCGCCGCCCCGTGCCGCCCGCTGAATGCAACACTCTTGCCGTACTTCTTGGGCATCCAAACAACCGCCACGAGGTTTTTCTCAACCTCACCCTTGCGGCAATCGCCATAGAGTTTGTCAAAAAAGGCCTGGTTGCGTGCTCGTCCCGGATCGAAATTCAGTGCGGGCGCAACTGCTGGCTGGCCCGCTGGATAAGGCATAGCCAGCATG
>JANOVN010000392.1:0-2467 GCA_031417455.1 Hyphomicrobiaceae bacterium
CGTCATCGTGTTACCCTGCTCGGCCACATCCTCGGCGGACAAATTCGTCAGCACCGTCACCGCCAAAATCTTAAGCGGACTGGTCCCACGCCCAGCAACAGCCGCCCGGATACTCTTGGTATCATGTCCATGGATCGTAAGAAAATCGACCCCCATTGACGCGGCATTGGCAACCGAGCGCTCCATCGTATTGCCGATGTCGAGCAGCTTCATGTCGAGAAACACGCGCTTACCCTCGCCCTTGAGCGCGCGCGCCAATTCAAGCCCGCCCGCAAACAACAGTTCGTGTCCGACTTTATAAAACGACACCGCATCGCCCAACCGCGTGATCAAGTCGCGGGCCGCCGCCGCTGTCTGAAAATCGAGTGCAACAATGAGCTTATCTCTGATGGCCGCCTTACCCATGTCGCGTCCCGCGCTGTTACCCATGAAGCAGATGCGCCGCCCGCGCCAATTTCTGAATGACCGTCTTAAACCGCTTTTGGCCCTCTTTGTCTGCCAGATGTCCATGATCGTCGAACGCGGTGGCAGCCCGCGCCACCAGCACCTGATCGGGCAACACGACCGCCCCGAGCCCCATCTCCAGCACGTTGCGCACAGCCACCAGCCCACGCATACCGCCAGTGCCGCCGGGTGACGCCGCCCCAAGCGCAAACACCCGCGTGGTATAAACTGCCGCGCCCGCACCGTCCTCGCGAATGCGGCTCACCCAATCGAGCGAGTTCTTCACCAGCGGCGAGATCGAGGCATTATATTCCGGGCTCGCAATGAACACGCCGCTATGCACCAGCATTAAAGCCAGCAGCTTGCGCGCGTTGACCGGCACACCCTCCGCCGTCTCCAGATCTCCATCGTAGATCGGCATCGGATAATCGGCGAGATCGGCAAACGTCGACGTGATGCCATTCGCCTCTGCGATCATCGCGCCCAGCTTGGCCAGCCGCTTGTTGTACGAGTCCGTCCGCGCAGACCCAGATATGAAAAGCAGGCGAGGTTCGGACATGTGACGCTCCATCGTCTGTGATGTTTCAATCGATTAATACCCAATGCCGCGCACCCGCGATAGAGCCTAACGGGGCCACAATGATGCACGACACCTACGAGCGGCCGACGGCTTGCGCCCGCCTCAAAAGGCCTGCCTCCTTACGGGCGCCCGGTTGTTGGCGGCTGAGCCTTCGTCACCCGCCGCATCGTCAGATTGATGCGCCTGCAACCCGCCGCGAACTGCGAAAAATCGAGCGGCGATGTCCCGGCATGAATCCGGTCGATCCCATGAAACGCCAGTCGCGACGCCCCGCCGAGCACGATCACATCCCCTGATTCCAGCCTGAACCGCACCTTCGGATCGCCCCGCTTGGCCCCGCCCACGTGAAACGTCGCCGCATCCCCCAGTGAAATTGACACCACCGGCGTGTCGAAGTCGTTTTCGTCCCGGTCCTGATGGCTCCCCATCTTGGCATCCGCTGTATACATATTGATGAGACACGCTTCCGGCTCGCCGTCATACCCCGATACATCACGCCACAGTGCCAGCAAAGCCGGTGGAATGGCTACCCACGGCAAGCCCGTGACAGGGTGGACGATCTGGTAACGATACCCCGACTTATCCGACACCCATCCAAGCGGCCCGCAATTTGTCATCGCGACCGAAAATGGCTTTCCCGTCCGTGGCATGACGGGTTGAAACAGCGGCGATGCGGCCACCACGGCGCATAAGTCGCTGGCGAGCGCCATTTGTGCATCTTTACTTAGTAGCTGGCGATGGTAGACCAATCCTGCGCGATCCTGGCTTGTGGCCGGAAGGCGCGCCCGTGATACCTGCGACACAACGGTCCTCCCAAAAGCGTGCAAAAACGCTGATCTACGCCCGTTGCAGCACCAAATCCACGCTCCTATATAGCAATAGCTGTTCGTTACCGCCAAAGGGGACCGATACACAGTCGAACCACTTAAGCCCTGGCCAATCGGGGCGAAAGAATATTGGCTCGGGGATGCCGCGTATTGCGGGTCTTGAGCGGTCTGCCAAACCTGAAGGAAGAAGAACTATGGGAAAAGTTATCGGTATTGACCTTGGTACGACCAATTCGTGCGTCGCCGTCATGGAAGGCTCAAAACCTCGCGTTCTTGAAAACGCTGAAGGCGCGAACACCACGCCGAGCATCGTGGCGTTTACCAACGACGATGAGCGTCTGATCGGTCTGCCAGCCAAACGTCAGGCAGTGACCAACCCGACCAACACATTTTACGCGATCAAGCGTCTCGTCGGCCGCCGCTTCGACGACCCCGTGCTCGATAAGGACAAGAAGAACGCGCCTTACAAGATCGTCAAAGGCCCCAACGGCGACGCCTGGATCAAGGGCCGCGACAAGGATTACTCGCCGCAGGAAATCTCGGCCTTCATTCTCGGCAAGATGAAAGAGACCGCCGAAGCGTACCTTGGTGAAAAGGTCACGCAGGCCGTCATCAC
>JANOVN010000393.1:0-12885 GCA_031417455.1 Hyphomicrobiaceae bacterium
CCGCTGCGCGCTGCACGGCTGCCGCAACCGATGGAACCCGCTTCTTGTAAGCTTCAAGCCCGATACAGAACGGCGTGAACTTGAACAGCTTCGTCAACGCTGGATCCAGCAGCGGTGCCAGCGGCCGCAATGGCAGGATCACGATCCAACCGATCAACGGATGGATATAGCCAAACTTCCACAGCAACCACGCACCCAACTGACTGATCGGACCCGAAACAAAACTGATCTCCTCGACCTTGAGACCGGCGTGCTCGCACATTTCAATGAACATCGACCGGTTATAGCCGCAGCGCACATGCCGCCCGTCTTCGAAGTCGGGGAACGGACCGTAGTCCATCGAACTTGTCGGCACCCGGCGGATGTAAGGCGACGTCATCAGCAACCGCCCGCCCGGCTTCAAACACCCAGCCATCGCATCCATCAACGCGAAATCGTCGATGATGTGCTCGATATTCTCGGTGCACAAAACGACGTTGAACTGTCCCACCAGATGCTGATGCTCAGCCAGCTTCCGCACGTCGCAAATTTCAAACTTCGCCTTGGGTGCGCGGCCAATCCGCGCCCGGCGCTCGCCGATCCCCTGATTGCGCTCGTCCCAACTCAAGCCGAGAGAATTATACCCCCGCTTGGCAGTCCCGATGGTGAACGCCCCCGAACCGCACCCGACGTCGAGCAACCGCTCCTCGTTCTTCGTCTTGCGCAGGCGCCGGTTGATCCAGCGCCAACGGTCATAGACCAGCGGATCGCCGTGAACCAGGGTCGCCCGCCAGCCAAACAACCGCACCAGAAGATCCGACATCGCGCTTCCCGCATTTAACCCGCATCTAAAATGTCTCAGCCCACCGCGCAAAGGACCACGACGGCAATCGACTTATTAACGTCGCTTAACACATCGCCCAGCCCAGCCGAACCGGCCAGTCGCCGCAGTGCGCCCGCTATCCCCGGTTATTCAGCGGCGGAGCAATGGTGCGGAAACGCCCCATCTCCATTTCAAGGCTCAGCTCAAGGTGAGGGCGGTCAGCGCCCTCCAACCGGGCGAGATCCTGCGTGAACGACCAAAATGCGTTTTGATAGAACCATTTGTTTGGCGGGAGGGTGGTTTGCAATCCCCCCGCAAGCATAACCTTGTCACCCCCTGCCGCACCAGCAAGACCGCTCACGCTAAAGTTGCGCTGCCCCGCAACCGCGAGATCAATCGTAACCGCCAAACGCCCGGCGTCCCGGCAGGTCGCTTCCTCAAGGCAATGGGAAAAATCGAGCGTCATCGACTGCCCTGCCAGCCCAGCCCGGCGCACGTCGAAGGTAAACCGCTTTGGCGTCCCTGCGACCATGATGGCCCCCGATCGGCTTTTCTCTCGGCTGAAATCGCGGTGGATATACTCAAATGGGCGCAACCCAAGCACATGGGCGCGTGACGCTGTCTCGACCAGGTCGCACCCCCTCGAACTGGCAATCCGAAGCTCGCCGCATCGCTGAATCCTGAACTTGTTTGGGCACCAAGCCGGCAATTGGCGATACGGCAGATCGGTGGTGACGACAAACGCACCGTCCACCTCTTGAATCGAAGTTACGATCCCCGTGCCTGAAGGTCCGCTGAGCATCGGCCCAAGCCCTAGATTTGGTCCCGCCAGATTGATCTGAGCACCCGGTAACACATTGTAGATCAGCGCCTGATTTCTGCGGATCGACTGACTAAAATTGGTGAAAGTAAACACACCGTCGGCAAACCAGTTATTCACCCCGTCGATATCGAGCAGCGGCCCGCTCATATCCCCGTATTGACCATACGGTTCCAGCCCTGCGCCCCATTTTTTGATCACTGAATCTGTCACAGAAAGGCTGCGATTAAGGCCCAAGATCAGACCCTCACTCAGCGTCTCCACTTCGCATCGGTCTATCTCGATGGATTTGGCCGTTCCAGTGTAAAGACTAGCGAGGTTTTTCTTGTCGCGGATTTTTGTGTTCCTGATCGAAACACGTTCGACGCTTGAGCTCTGGAAGTTCAACCCGCCGTTAAATTCACAATTTTCGATCACAACATCGTTGATTAATTTATCTATTTCACCATGCCCGTGGACGACGCAGTTTTCCATTCTGAATAATTCAATATTAGAAGCACCGTAACCAGGAAACGTACAATCGCGATATATCTGTTGACGGCCCGTTCCGTGAAAAATATCTTGATAACCGTGAAGCTTGTGCGCAATCGGCTTGATGACCAGCCCTTCGGTCAGGTGCTCAACATCGTGTAACTCATACTTATTCATATTCCAAACCCGCGCGCGGCCCACATGAGGGCCGCTGCAGTAGGCCTTACTATAAAGCTCCGGGAAATCGGTTTGATGATTGTAACTCAATGGCCTGTCGAGAACCAACATCCCAGTCGAAGCGTCACTTTCCAGCACAACAGCATAATCGAATCGGTCGCAATTATGCGGATACCCCATATATTGAATATTGAGAGAAGCTATCAATACATAGGATCCGGGTGGAAAATCATTTGTCAGTGGCCTGGACTGAAGAATGATGCGGCAGTCTCCGATTGCTGCCGCCTCTATCAACGCACCTTCATCGTTGAGAACGTAGTCAGCCCCAAGATATGAATGTATCTGCGGCCAGGGAAACTCGTAGTTGGAATTGGCGACCGCCGTATCATATGTATTCTGAACTGACGCCCCATAGGCGCTGACATGCAATCTTCGAATATCAAATAGAAATCCGAAGCATTTTTTAGCGTCATATTGATATTGCCCCGGCGCAAGCACAAGACGCACGCCCCGTCCTGCCTTGCTCAAGGCGCGAGCAGCTGCTCCAAACCTGGCGAAAGCTTGAGAATTGTCGGCATTGCCGTCGCCGATCGCGTCGAACTGAGCCACCAGATCGAGCGTCGACCAGTCCACCCCGCCAGCAGTCTCGCTTTGCCGGGGGGACACTATCCCGCCCACGCGGCACTGCCCCCACACCTCGGCGGGAATCAAACCCGGTGCAATAGCAAGGCCCTTCAAGACCTCCCGGCGATTGAAGTGCATTCTGCGGCCTTCTCACCTGATCCCTGGTCATCCGCAAGGATGCCGGGCGCGAAACTCAATTCTTGAACAATATAACGGTGTCCGTCACACCCGAACTCGTCCACACCCGCCGCCAACTCTGTGTCTGTTCCGCGAACTCAGCCCACGCCTCATCATACGTGCCCGTACTGATAGCCCGCGCCCCCGGCGTTCGCGACGAACTCGGCAAGAACCAACCCGCATTATCAACCGCAATGATGCCGCCAGACCTAATCTTGGAAATGGTTCCAAGGGCACAAGCGCCACGATACATTCCATCAACAAGGCAGAAATCGAGACTCTGGTCTTTTATATCGTCGAGAACTCGCACATAAGCAGCCTTTGCAGCTTCGGCTTCCACGACATCTAGTGGGCGCAACAGCAAATTGACGTTGGTCAGCGCTTCAGTCTTCAACCGGTCCACACCGGCTTGATACCAACTCTGGTCGTGCTCCACACTGGTAACATGCGCCACCCGGCGAGCAATCCACCTCGTACTGCGGCCCGAACCGAACTCAAGCGCCACATCGCAGGGGCGCAACAACTGAGCCAGCAAATCGATAGCTTCCCGGGTCAGCCAGGGATCATCGCGATGACGCTTTTGGTCCAACAACACGCGCGCGCGCGACAACACGTAATGCGGCGTCCAATGCTTCCGCGACTTTGCCCTCTGCTTCAACATTCCACACCCTGTTCTTGCCGCTTCGTCAGGAAACTGTCCAAGTCAACTGACTGGTGCCACCGTATGCGTGGATATACGCAAATTGGCAAACATCCTATTCAAAGTAAGTAGGCCCGGCACCACATGCGCCACCAGATATCCAAGGGCCATTGCCACCACCGCGCCACCGGCCCCCAACTTGGGAATGAGCAGCAAAGACAAAGGCAGACTGACGGCAATCATGGCGATTTGTGCCACGATAAGCCGCCGGTGCAATCCCAACGACAGAAAAAAGAACGCAAACACGTTAGCAACCGTCGCAACCACGCTGCAAATCGCCATCGCGATGATCAATGACGGGGGTGCTGTCACCACCCCGCCGACCCAAACCTTCAGGATCGGGTTGCAAAACAGCGCCAACGCACCTGACGTCACGACTGCAAAAACGCCATACCCCATCAATGATTTCAAGAAATGCCGCCGGATCCATTCGCTGTCACCGCGCCCCATCGCCTCGCCATAGGCTGGCCACTGTGCAGCAAGTCCAAGCATCACCAGCACCTGGGGTTGATTGAACAGCCGCTGCACAACCGCATAGTCTGTGACCGCCGCAGCCCCCACAAACCGCGCAATCAACACTTGGTCCGACTGGACGGACAGCGCCTGCGTCAGCGTGTAGAGCATGAATACGCCGCCCGACGCGATCATGGCCCGCCCGACGCGAGGCTCGACGTCGCGCCAAGTCGGCAAAAGATCCCGGCCTTGCCCGGCAAGAAAAATGATTGCACTGATGCTGCGAACTAAAACCGGGGTTCCTGCCCAAATGGCCGCGATCATTGCAAGCCCAGCGCCAAACTTGATCGCAACCAGCAGGCCACCGAAAGCCAGGATCACACCTGCCAAGTCCCACGCGTTGACGCTGGCACCTTGCAACAGACCCAACCGCGCCTCGCGAATAACGGTTGGCGGAAACGACAGAGCATAACACAGACAAATCGTCGTGATGACTGCCGCCGCTTCCCGCCCCATGGACGCATCCGACAAATTGAATGCCCAGGTCCAGTCGATGTTTGAAACGACAAGGAACATGACCGCCAGAAACAACGCCAAAATCATCAACGTCGCAGCCATTCCCGAAGCGATCAGCACGCGTACACGAGCGCGGTCCCCCGCCCCGTGAGCCTTCGCGACTTCTCCGATAAGCCCCTTTGTAACCCCCCCGTCTGCCATCGTGAAAAGGGTCGACACCGCAATCCCAGCCATCCAGATTCCGTAGCGCTCATGGCCGACATGATGAAGCACTAAGGGGACGGTCAACAGCGACGCGATGATCGAGAACCCACGGGTCGCGATCGATACAAGCACTGTGCGCAAGATCACGTTGCCAGAACCCTGACCGCGCGCAATGCGATGATAAAAACGGCTCAGCATCCCAAATCCCGCTTGGCAACCATGTCCTGCTTGGCATCCATGGGCATTCTACCTGCCAAGCTCGTGGCTGAACCGCTCCACTAACCCGGCCACCTCCCGGCCAAACCGCTCCGGCCCAAAGCCGACGGCGAGCCCGCGCGAAACCGCTTCCGCCTTGGCCAAGCGCGCCGCATCGAACGCCGCCGCTTGGGTCAACGCCTTGAGCAGATCGTCCTCGCGGCCTGCTGCAAACCGCACGGCATTCTCCGCCGTCGAAAGGTCATCCGCGCTACCGACAGCATCGCTCAACACCAGCCCGCACCCCGCCGACGCCGCCTCGTGAACCACCAGCCCCCACGCCTCGACCAGTGACGGCAGCACAAAAAACCGCGCCTCGAAAAACCGCTGAGCCAGCTTCTCGGGCTGAACGAAATCTTCAACGGTGATTTTGGGGTGCGCCGGGATCAGCGACTTCTGCTCGCCGCCCCCGCAAATCCGCAAATTCCAGTCGGGATGCGCCGCGCTGAACCGCACGAACGCCCGCGCCAACCCCAGTACATCCTTGCGCGCAATGAACTGACCGACAAACAAAAACGTCTTGGGCCGCTCGCAAAGCGCAGGCCCGCCAGCAAACAGCGACGGATCGGCCCCATACATACCCGTGTGGATCTTGCTCTTTGGAAAACCAAACCAAGACATCAGCCGCGCACCCTGCACACCCGGCACGATCATGGCATCGAAATGCGAACGGTGCCGCACGCGAAATCCAACGGGCCCTAACACCAGCTGACGGAAATCCCCGCGCCAGTTCGCATCCGACAATCCAATGATCCGGCCGCCCTTGGCTTTCACTTCCGCGCCCAGCGCCGAAAAAGCCGGATACGACCAGCCCGATTGCACAAAGATATCAGGCACCTCTAGCCCGAGCGACGCCCACGTCGCTGATCTGTTGGCATCGACCCAGTTGACCAGACACCCCAGCTCCCGCTCCATGCCTTCGACCGGCACCGTCGGCTTCGACCCGACCACGATGCAGTCCCGCCCGATGCGGTCAATCGCAACCTTGATCTCGCGCGCGGCATACTGTGGCAACCCGTTCCACGAGATCGCCACACGCGGCAAAGAGGGTTGCGGCAGCGCCGAGTGCATCAGACAAACCCGCGGAAATATGAGACCGTCTTCTGCAACCCTTCCGCCAGCTCGACCTTCGGCGTCCACCCCAACTTCTCGCGTGCCAGCGAAATGTCCGGCTGACGTTGCCTTGGATCGTCGGCGGGCAACTCCATATGCACGAGGCTCGATTTAGACCCCGTGAGCGCAATCACCTGGTCGGCAAGCTGCTTCATCGTGAATTCGTTGGGATTGCCCAGATTGACCGGACCCGGGAACCCCGGCTCCGAATTCATCAATCGTATGAACCCATCGACGAGATCGTCGACGTAGCAGAATGACCGGCTCTGCTGGCCATCGCCATAGAGCGTGATGGGGTCGCCCCGCAGCGCCTGCATGATGAAGTTGGACACCACCCGACCGTCGTTGGGATGCATCCGCGGGCCGTACGTATTGAAAATCCGCGCCACCTTGATGTCGAGCTTATGCTGGCGGTGGTAATCGAAGAACAGCGTCTCGGCGCAGCGCTTGCCCTCGTCGTAACAGGACCGCACGCCGATCGGATTGACGTGCCCCCAATAGTCTTCCGTCTGCGGATGTACCGACGGATCACCGTAAACTTCGCTGGTCGAAGCCTGGAAGATCCGGCACTTCAAGCGCTTGGCCAAACCCAACATGTTGATCGCGCCATGCACCGACGTTTTCGTCGTCTGCACCGGATCGTGCTGATAGTGGATGGGCGACGCCGGGCAGGCCAGATTGTAGATTTCATCGACCTCGACGAACAGCGGGAACGTCACGTCGTGCCGCATGAACTCAAAGCGCGGATGGGTGTGCAGATGGTCGAGGTTGCGCTTCGTTCCCGTAAAAAGATTATCGGCGCAGAGCACATCGTGCCCGTCGGCAAGTAGCCGGTCGATCAGGTGCGAACCCAAGAATCCGGCGCCGCCCGTGACCAGGATGCGTTTTTGACTATTGTAGTTGCGTGCCATGACATGGATCCTCAGGCTTTCTTGGCCTGCATCGCAAGCTCAGGCTCGCCGGAATCAAAAAACCGGCCCCTATCCTCGACGATGTCGAACATCTTATCGCCGCTGTCGCCGAACGTGGCGCGGCGAACATCGATAAACCCCGCCTGACGCAGCAATTCGCCCATCAGATCCTCATCATACATCCACAAATGCCCGCTGTGGCCGAATGTCGAGCGCAATAGGCCGGCGACGCCCTGCGCCCGGTCCATCTCGCCGATGTTGAGCGCAGTGATGAATGCATCCGCGTTTTTCGGGCTCCGCTGCGCACGGTCGCGCACATATCGTTCCGCACGAGCGGCCAAATCAGGCACGATCAACCGGAAAACACCGCCCGAACGCAGAATTTTGTGCGTGTTGGCCAGCGCCGCCACCACCGCATTGCGCGACAGGTGCTCAAGGATGTGGCTTGCGTAAACGCCATCCACGCTGCCATCCGCCACCGGCAGTCCTTGCCGGATATCGCCGTACATGACATTGGCTGGAAACAACTTGCCCTTGGTCATCGCGACCAGCGAACCAGTCACAGGCATCCGCTCGAAGCGTAACCTCGGCGAGGCGTCGAAGTTCATCCACCCCTGAGGCGCGCACAAACCGCAGCCGTATTGTACGTATCGGCCGGTTTCCACTGCAACTGCCACCATTTCCCCCATTAGCCGTTACCACAATTAGAATCGACCATGCCACAGCAAACGCTGTTGGGCATGAGCCCAATCGTCACCGGGTACTAGCGGCCTTTCATAGCGGTGGAAAGCCGCGTCGCGTTTAGCCACATTGCATCGCTAGCCATTTCAACCGTCACTTATGCAAATATGGAACACTCGCTGCCATCGTGATAGTGTAGCAATTGGGGATAACTCCATGGCGGGATGGCGAGGAGACTTCGGGAGCGTGGACTTGGTGCATCACATATCAACACGTTTTCTCGCAACCTTAGTGGCGTCGCTGGCAATTGCATCAGCCGCGACCCTGGGCGGATGCAGCGACACCTCACTATCGTCCATGCTTTCTGGTCCCGAAGTGGCCAAACCCGCATCCAGCCAGCTTGGCCAAAACAACACTGTCCTTGTCGTCTCGCTAGCCCCGATCAACGGGCCGCCTGCCGCCTTCACAGAAGCCCTGATTCGCGAATTGAACCACGCCGCCTGGGAACGCAAGATCGCCCTGCTGGTTGATCCCACCGCAAAAGGCGACTACGTCCTGCGCGGTAACTTCACCGCCTCCAACAGCAAAAACAAAGCCTCCCTCGCCTACAACTGGGACATCCTCGACAAGTCGGGCAACCGCGTCACCCGCGCCGCCGACGAAGTCACGAGCGACGGCGCAACTGCCAGCGCGTCGCCGTGGACCAACATTTCACCCGCCGCGATCAAGTCAGTCGCCGAAAAAGCCGCCGCCGCCCTCGCGACGCAGATCAAGCCCAATACTTGATCAAACCGCTTGATCAAACCGCCTGCTTCCCGGCCCCCGCCAGCGTCGCCAACTGTTGCGCGAGTTCACGAACGCCCTTCAAGCGCGCGTCCGGCATATCCCAGTCGCCACGGAACACGAGTCTCTGATCCGGCTGGATTTTAACACCACCACGCGACTTGCCGACAAGCTCAACCAACCCCTGCGGGTTAGGGAACGTCTTCTTGTGGAAGCCGACCACCGCACCCTTGGTCCCGGCATCGAGTTGCCCGATGTGCGCGGCTCGGCACAACCCCTTGATCTCGACCACATCCATCAAATGCGTGACTTCCTCCGGGAGCGGTCCGAACCGGTCCACAAGCTCGACGGCGAAATCGTCGATCTCCGCCCGCGATTGAAGGTTCGACAAGCGCCGGTAAAGCGTCAACCGCAACGGCAGATCGGCCACATACGTTTCCGGGATCAGCACCGACGTACCGATGGAAATCTGCGGGCTCCATGTGTCGCCGTCGTTGAAATCGCCACCCTTGAGCTTCGAAACGGCATCTTCCAGCATCGACTGATACAGCTCGAACCCAACCTCGCGGATGTGCCCGGATTGCTCTTCGCCCAACAAGTTGCCACCGCCGCGAATATCGAGGTCGTGGCTGGCCAGCGAGAAGCCCGCACCCAACTGATCCAGCGAATGCAAGACCTTGAGTCGCTTCTCGGCGCCTTCAGAAAGCACCTTATTCGCCGGCGTTGTGAAGTAAGCGTATGCCCGCGTCTTCGAGCGTCCGACGCGGCCCCGCAACTGATAGAGCTGCGCTAGCCCGAACATATCCGCCCGATGCACGATCAGCGTATTCGCGTTTGGCACATCAAGCCCCGACTCCACGATAGCCGTCGACAACAGCACGTCGTACCGGCCCTCGTAGAACCCGGTCATGATGTCTTCAAGTTCCGTCGGCGGCAATTGTCCATGCGCCCGCGCGGTCCGCAATTCGGGTGCCGCTTCGGCTAGGAATTCCGCCACTTCATCAAGGTCGGCCAACCGCGGACACACATAATACGTTTGCCCGCCGCGATACCGCTCGCGCCGCAGCGCTTCCTTCAAGATCACCGGATCGAATGGCGAGATATACGTGCGCACGGCAAGCCGATCCACCGGCGGCGTGGTAATGAGCGATAGCTCGCGCACCCCGGTCAAAGCCAACTGCAACGTGCGCGGGATCGGCGTCGCCGTCAGCGTCAGCACATGCACGTCCTCGCGCAGCCGCTTCAACCGCTCCTTATGACCCACGCCAAAGTGCTGCTCCTCGTCGATGACGAGCAATCCCAGCCGCTTGAAATCAACCGACTTCGACAGCAGCGCATGCGTACCGATCACGACATCGATGGTCCCATCCGCCATCCCTTGCTTGACCTCGGCAAGCTCCTTGGCAGGCACGAGTCGCGACGCCTGCGCGACCTTGAGCGGCAACCCAGCAAACCGGTTGGCAAACGAGCGGTAATGCTGCCGCGCCAGCAGCGTCGTCGGCACCACGACCGCGACCTGGAACCCATTCAACGCGCCAGCAAACGCCGCCCGCATCGCAACCTCGGTCTTGCCAAACCCAACGTCGCCGCACACCAGCCGGTCCATCGGCTTGCCCGAAGCAAGATCACTGAGTACGGCTTCAATCGACGCCTGCTGATCCTCGGTTTCCTCATACGGGAACCGCGCGACAAACTCCTCGTACTCCCGCGTGGGGGGAATAATGACCGGCGCTTCCTTTAACTGCCGCAGCGCCGCGATCTTGATGAGCTCGGCTGCCATCTCCTGCAAGCGATGCTTGAGCCGCGCCTTGCGCGATTGCCACGCAGCACCGCCCAGCCGGTCGAGTTGACCGTCTCCGCCGTCCGATCCATAGCGCGACAACAGTTCGATGTTTTCAACCGGCAAGAACAGCTTGTCGCCGCCGGCATAGTGCAACTCGACGCAATCGTGCGCCGCCCCCAGCGCCGTGATCGTCTTGAGCCCCTGGAACCGCCCAATCCCGTGATCGGCGTGTACGACCAGATCGCCGACCGTCATGCTCGACGCTTCGGTCAAAATGTCGGTTGCCTTGCGCGCCTTCCGGCGCGGTCGGACCATGCGGTCGCCCAGAATATCCTGCTCGCCGATCACGACGATCTCGGGTGTCTCAAATCCCTGTTCAAGCCCTAGAACGGCAATCGCCGTAACATCTCCAGGCAGCGCCAGCGCTTCCGTGTAACTCTCAACCTTGTGAATTTTCTTCAAGCCGTGTTCGGCCAACAGATGGGCCAACCGTTCCCGCGCGCCCTGCGTCCAGGCCGCGACGATCACCCGCCGGTGATCGCCCTGGAGATGCCGGATGTGCGTGTTGACGGCATCAAATACATTGAGGTCGGGGTTCTGCCGCTCCAGCGCGAACGTCCGCCCATGCTTGCCACGCCACGACCGCACGTTCGGCCCCGGATCCAGCTCGAATGGCGACAGCCGTCGCACCACATGATCCTTGAGCGCGGCACCCCACGCCGCCCCGTCGAGAAACATCTGATCGGGCGGCACCGGCTTGTAAGGCGGTGCACCAAAGTTCGCCGCTTCCTGCGCATCGACGCGCGCTTCGTAGTGCTCGCGGATCTGCACGAACCGCTCGGCAATGGCCTGATCGCAGAGATGATCGAACGACACCGGCACACCGGGCACGTAATCAAACAAAGTCTCGAGCTTTTCATGAAACAGCGGCAGCCAGTGCTCCATGCCCTGATACCGCCCGCCCGCACTCACCGCCTCATACAGCGGGTCTTCACCCGCCGCCGCCCCGCCAAACAGGGCAATGTAGCGCGAGCGGAACAGCGCGGTCGGCGCATCGCCAAACGCGACTTCGCTGATCGGCATCAGCACGAACTTCTGCAACGGCTTCGTCGTCCGCTGCGTCTCGGCATCGAACGACTTGATGCTTTCGAGCGTATCGCCAAAGAAATCGAGGCGAATAGGCGACGTCCGCCCCGGCGGATACAGATCGACGATTCCGCCCCGCACCGCGAATTCGCCGGGCTCGATTACTTGGCCCACGCGCACGAAGCCAGACAGCGTCAACCGCTTGGCCAACCGGTTCAAATCCATCCGCTGCCCAGGCGCAATCGGCTTCAACGCCTCGCGCACGAACGCCCTCGGCGCAATCCGCTGTAACACCGCGTTGACCGTCGTCAGCACAATCGTCGGCTCCTTGCGCGACGACAGCGTCAGCCGCGAAAGTGCTGTGATGCGTTTGGCCACGATCTCGGTGTTTGGCCCCACCCGGTCATAAGGCACCGTGTCCCAGGCTGGAAACGAAACGACTTTCGTCTTGGGCGCAAAGAACGCGAGCGCCGTCTCCAGCGCATCCACCCGCCGGTCGTCGCGCGCGATGTGAACGACGAGCCCCGCCTTTGCCCCATCCGCAGTCTCGTCTACCAGCCGCGCCAATACCAGCGCATCCAACCCCTCCGGCGCCCCAGAAAGAATAATGTCAGTCCGCGTCTGCACAGGCGTTGTCATGATCAAATGAGGTTCTTTGCGTTTCGAGATCAGGTTTAGTCCAGCAGTCGTGTTGTCATCCGTTATCAATATCCGTCATGCTTGGATCCCAGCCTTCGCTGGGATGACGGGGGAGAGGACGTTATTCAAGCGAGAACGCGCTGCTTCCACCCACACGACCATCGCCACCAAAAACGTCATCCCAGCGAAGGCTGGGATCCAGACAACCATCCACTTGCTACGAATGATCAGGCTCTTCCTCAGCCTCAATATCGGATGAACCAAAATCGGTCGCACCAGTTTGAGGATCGAACAGATTTTTCCATTCCGGGTTCATGCTCTCAATTAAACGGATCTTCCAGAGCCGCTTCAAGGCCATAACATGCTTTTCCCGGCGGATCGCCGCTTCCATCGTCTCGTGCAATTCATAGTAGACGAGCAGTTTCACCCCATGCTGCTTCGTAAACCCCTCAAACAACCCTTGGCTGTGCTCCTAAATCCGCTTCACCAGATCGCTTGTGACACCCACGTACAATGTTCCATTCGTCGCGCTCGCTAGCAGGTAAACGCACGGCCGCTTCACACCCTATAGCCCGTGAAACTCACGTATTTCGGCGACGAGGGCTGTGAACGCGGGAGCAGCGGTTTCCGCCGCTGTCAGCAGCCACCTTTGCAACTCGGGATCGGGCAAAGCGATGAACTCTTCAAAAT
>JANOVN010000394.1:0-8476 GCA_031417455.1 Hyphomicrobiaceae bacterium
TCGACGCCCACGAATGTGGCATCGGGGAAGGCACATGCGAGCGGGATAATATTGCCACCTGACGCGCAGCCAAGCTCCAGAATACGGGCGCTTTCGATGGCTGGCGCGGTCAAGCCGAACACGCGCGCGAGGGCTGCGGACCTAGCTGGATGGGTCTGCGGGAAGGGGCGCGATTCATAGGGCACTTCGTCGTAGGCGGCGGCGATAGCGCGAGCGGAGGTATCCTGGACGGTGAACGCGGTCATGGTGGTCTCCATTGAGGTTTCCCCAGGCCAACACTTGTTCGCGTCTTATTGCAATCTTAGATTGTTAATTGTCCTCAGGCAGATTTAGATCATAACAGGAGCGACTCACTTCGAGCGCCCCGCGGAGACCACCCCATGCCCACGATCCGATTGCTGTTTGCCGCGCTGTTGCTGGCGGTGTTTTTCGGGCCGCTGGCCGCGTTGGCGCAGACGCCTCTCGGCGGGGCGCAGGTGCCTGCGGGCGATCAGATGACTTCGGTGGCGATTGATCCGTCGCTGTTTCGCGAGGGCGCGATCAAACGCTTTTCGGGGACGCATGAGGCGTGGAGTTTCGTGTGCGACGAGGTCGCAAAGATGAAGAAGCGCTTCTGTTCGTTGCGCACGACGGTGAAAGATGAGGCGGGCCGGGTGGTTGCCGGCCTCACGGTGTCGACGGGTGAGGATGGGCGACCGGCGGCGCTGCTGCGTATGGCGGCGGCGAGCTTTAACGAGGCGGGGATCGAGGTGTCGGCGGCGGGGGCTGGCAAGAGTGGTGGTGTCACCGGGGCGAAAGGCAAGCCGAAGCCTCCGGCGGTGACGAAATTGTATCCAGCGGCCTGCAGGGGTGACGTGTGCGAGATGGTTTGGACGCTGCCTGCGGATCATATTGCCGCTTTGAGCGCGGGGGCCGGGTTGCAGCTTGGATACACGACGCCGACGCCGGGGGTTTCGTCATTGGCGGGGGCGCTGAAAGGCGCGGCTAGACAGCTGGTGGTTGTAGTGGTCTCCGGCAAGGGCTTCGCCGCCGCTGTCGATGCGAGCGTTAAGCCGGTGGAGTAAGCCGGGACGATTCACCATATTCTGAGCCCACCCGCCTCCCATTCACTCCCCATTCACCTCCCCATTCACCCTTCCATTCACCCTTCCATTCACCCTCCCATTCCGCAACTCTCGCATTAAGCCTACTTGACTACGTACCAACCAGTCGGTATGCTTATCCACATGGCTAACGAAATGAAAAAAATCTCGGCACGGATCAAAATTCTGGACGCTGCTTTATCGGTCATCCGGACCAAGGGGTATTCGGCGACCAGCGTCGACGATTTGTGTCGAACCGCCGGGGTCACCAAAGGCGCGTTTTTTCATCACTTCAAAAGCAAGGAAGATCTGGCCATCGCCGCCGCTCATTATTGGTCCGAAATGACCGGCGGCTTTTTTGCTTCCGCCCCCTACCACGCCCATGCCGACCCGCTGGACCGCGTACTCGGTTACATCGATTTTCGCGCGGCCATTTTGAAAGGCACACTACCCGAGTTCACCTGCCTCGCCGGCACCATGCTGCAAGAGGCCTACGACGCGCATCCCGCGATCCGCGATGCCTGCGCACTCGCCATCACCGACCATGCCGCCAAGCTTGAACCCGACATCGCGGACGCCATGGCCCGCCACGGCATCTCTGCGGATTGGACCGCTGCCAGTCTCGCGCTTCACACGCAAGCGGTCCTGCAAGGCGCGTTCATTCTCGCGAAAGCGACCGGTGGTCCCGAGCTTGCCGTGCAAAGCGTCGCTCATCTGCGGCGCTACATCCTTTTGCTTTTTACCAAACCCTGTAAACCGGAGGACGGACCATGACCAAAGCCCCTGCAAAGATGCGCAAAAACGCCGTGACCTCAGCCGTCCAATCGATCTCGCCCCATCTCGTTGTCGCTGGTGCCGCCGACGCCATTGAGTTCTACGTCAAGGCATTCGGGGCCGTAGAGAAACTGCGCATTCCAGGACACAACGGCAAACTCATTCACGCTGCGATCGAGATTGATAGACTGCCCGTCATGCTGACCGACGAGGAGCCAGCCTGGGGTTCGCTTTCACCCAAAGCCCTTAAAGGGACACCCGTCACGATCCACTTGGCGGTCTCCGATGTGGACACGTTTTTCGCCCGCGCCGTCGCGGCTGGAGCTACGATCAAAATGCCCGTCGCCGACATGTTCTGGGGCGACCGTTACGGCATCATCCAGGACCCCTTCGGGCACAATTGGTCCATCGCCACGCACCAGCGCGACATGACCGAAGCCGAACTACGCGCCGCTGCAAACGAGGCCATGACGAAACACCAACAGCAATCTCAGGAGACTTCGAAATGACCGATCGCACCCTTTCATTTACGAAAATTCTCGATGCGCCCCGCGATAAAGTCTGGCGCTGTTGGACCGATCCAGAACTCGTGGTTCAGTGGTTCACCCCCAAGCCCTGGTCGACTGTCCGCGCCGACATCGATGTCCGTCCCGGCGGCTCCAGCCTTGTCGTGATGCGCTCGCCCGATGGCCGCGAGTTTCCCAACCCGGGCGTCTACCTCGAAGTCGTGCCGCAGTCGAAGCTCGTCTTCACGGATGCTTATACGTCGGCATGGGTGCCGTCGGAAAAGCCGTTTATGACTGGCGTGCTCACCTTCGACGACACTGGCGACGGCCGAACCAAGTACACCGCCACCGTGCACCACTGGAACGTGGCCGACCGCGAAAGCCACGAGAAAATGGGGTTCTTCGATGGCTGGGGCAAAGCCGCCGAACAACTCGTCGAACTGGCGAAGACGTTGCGCTGAAACGAGTGAAGAGAAGGCCAGGGGACTCGTCCCCTGGACCCCGGGCCTATTGGGTCCAGCCTATAGGACGTCATTCATTTTCAGGAGCACGCTATGCTTGAGATCGTCGCTAATGTCGCCATCCTCCTTGCAATTCTTGTGGGTGTCGTCGCCGTTATGGCAAGCCGCCGCCCCGATACCTTCCGGTTTGCCCGCAGCGTCCAGATCGCGGCTCGTCCCGAACAGTTGTTCCCGCTCATCGCCGACCTGCACCACATGAACACCTGGAACCCCTACGCGCTGCGCGAAACCTCCGGCACTGGCAGCTACAGCGGTCCCGGCAGCGGACGCGGCGCCAGGTACGACTTCACCGGCTCCAAATCCGGCACGGGCCACATCGAAATTTTGGACGCCAAGCCGAATACGAGCGTCGCCATGCGGCTGTTCATGACCAAGCCGTTCAAGGCCGATAACCAGGTCGAGTTCACCCTGAAGCCGGAAGGCCCCGCCACCGTTGTCACCCCCACCACTGCCGTCACCTGGGCCATGAGCGGCAACCAACCCCTGATAGCCAAAATCATGACCCTCTTCATCGATTGCGAAAAAATGGTCGGCAAGGACTTCGACGAGGGTCTCGCGAATTTGAAGGCGATTGCGGAACGGTAGGGCTGGCACTATGCGCCGCTGGCGCAAACAGCCGGAGGTGAGACAACTATCCCCTCTCCCCGCTCGCGCTCTTTCGCGCGAACGGGGAGAGGGTTCGGTTAAGGGGCGGACCTGTCAGGGTTCAATCAAGTGTTCCAAACTCTCCCAGTTCGTCATGGCCGCGAAGGCGGCCACCCACGACAAGTTTCAGCAAATGGGGTGACTAACTCTCAATGCTCTGAAATGCGACTTCTGCTCTCACTCTTTCCACGTCGATGGCTGTCGTGGGTGGCCGACTTCGCGGCCATGACGTTGTGTTGAGAACATCTAGTTCCTGCAAAGTGAATGATTGTGTTCACGCTCATTTTTAACAGCACGACACACCCCATCGCGGGCGCGGTCGACACGCAAAACGAAACAAAAAATGCGCGGAGATAATGCCATGATTGGTTGGTTTAAACCCAAACAAAAAAGCAACGCTGCAATCGTTGACCTCAGGCTCGATAGTCGACACCAAAACAGGACGAGGCCTTATACCGGCGAGCGAAAACATCGACTCTTTTGCCCTGTGCTCGCCGAGCGGCCATTGGCCGCCGGCAGGTCAGGACGTACTCAAAATGAATGACCTCGTTTAGGTCATTCATTTTGCAAAAGGGTATTAGTTGAACGTGAAGGTTGCGCCGACCACGACACCGATTTCGGGTTTGTCGGCCCAAGGGGTGCCGTTGACCGAGAGGTTGGTGCGCCAGACTTGGTCTTGCGAGGTGTGGCCGATACCAAGGGCCAAACCGACTTCGCCTTTGTAGAAGGACGTGGCACCCGAGACCGAGGTCTTGCCCGGACGGTCGTCATACCGCAGACCCGTTCCAGCCAGCGCGATCGCCGTGCCCGAGATTGCCAACTGCTTGGCTTCCTTGATGCCCTGCGCTGTGAAGGCCGCGAGGTTCGACACCTTCTGGTCGGTGTACGTGTTGGCGGAGGCAAGGGTCGCTGCCGCCGTCGACTGTAGCTGCCCGAGATTGACGGCGTCGGTCGCGTTCACACCGGCTGCCACGTTGCGGAGCGAGACGGCTGCTCCTGGCGTGCCACCCTGGAAGGTGATGCTGTCGGCGCGGCCACCGCCCGGCGTCTTGTCGTATTGGGCCGAGTTGTTGGCGACGGCTGCCACCGCGTTGACCTGTCCGACATTGGCTGCGTCCGTTGCCGCAACGCCCGCTGCGAGGTTGTGGATCACGACCGGGCCGCCGGCATCGCTGGAGAGGGATATCTCCGACAATGTCGAGCCGCCTGCACCGGTTGAGTACTGC
The DNA here is from genome assembly GCA_031417455.1 of Hyphomicrobiaceae bacterium. GTDB lineage: Bacteria > Pseudomonadota > Alphaproteobacteria > Rhizobiales > Hyphomicrobiaceae > JANXVY01. The sequence goes on from JANOVN010000394.1 coordinate 4,755, forward strand.
ACAGCGCGATGGTCGAGGGCTGCCACCTGCATGTTGGTGGTGTTCAGCTGGCTACCGTTGACCGCATCCGTCGAGGTGGCCGAGACCGCACCGGCTGCGACGTTGACGAGCTTGCGCTCTGCCCCTACCGCGCCGATCGAGACCACGTTCGCCTGTCCCCCGTCCGTCGAGTTGGCACCCAAGGCGACCGAGTTCGCGCCCGTCGATTGAGCCTTGTAGCCGGTTGCCGTGCTGTTTGCGCCCGAGGCAAGCGTTTCCTGGCCGAGTGCGGTGGCGTTGGCAGCCGAGGCTACCGCGCCGTCGCCCACTGCCGTGGTCGAGAAGGCGGTCGCCTGGGCGTTGGAGCCCAAAGCAATCGACTGCTTGCCGCTGGCGAGTGCGCCCGGACCGACCGCCGTTGCAAGATCGCCGGTTGCCTTGGAGCCATCGCCCATCGCCACCGCGCTTGCACCAGAAGCGACTGCGTTGTTACCAGACGCGATTGCGGCGGTGCCGGTTGCCTGGGCGCCGAAGCCCGTGGCGGTTGCATTGGCAGCCGAGGCCAGCGTGTTCTGTCCCAGTGCGGTTGCGTCGGCAGCGGTTGCCTTTGCGTTGTCGCCGACAGCCGTCGTCGAAGTTGCCGTTGCCTGGGCGCCGTTACCCAGTGCGACCGACTGAGCGCCGCTTGCGAGGCTGTTCTTGCCAGCCGCCAGGGCGTCTGCACCCGAGGCGACCGAGCCTGGCGAGATGGCCGTGGCATCGGCACCCGTGGCAATCGGATTGGCAAGCTTGGAGGTGTTGTTCACAGCAATCGCGCCGCCGACCTGGTTTTGCAGAGTGGTCAGCGAGGTATCGAGTGCCGTGATCGCGCCACCGACGCCGGTCACGGAGTTACCGCCGACCGAGTAGACCGGGGCCGTGATCGTTCCGTCAGGGTTGACCGTCGAGCCACCGCCGAGGGCGTCCGCTGCCGACTTCGACAGACCGTAGAGCTGGCTGCCGTTGACCGCATCCGTGGACGTTGCGGAAACGGCACCGGCGGCGACGTTGACGATCTTGCGTTCGGCACCGACCGCGCCGACCGAGACGACGTTGGCTTGGCCACCGTCGGTCGATCCTGCACCCAGCGCTACCGAGTTATTGCCGGTGGCAGACGCGCCGTCGCCGAGAGCCACGGCGCTGGTACCGGCTGCAACTGCGCCGTTACCTGACGCCAGCGACTTATCGCCTGTCGCCTGGGCGCCATAGCCCGTGGCCGTGCTGTTTGCGCCCGAGGCCAGCGTGTTCTGACCCAACGCGGTTGCGTCGGCAGCGGTTGCCTTTGCGTTGTCGCCCAATGCCGTGGTCGAGGTAGCGGACGCAATCGCGCCGTTACCGATGGCCACCGACTGAGCTCCGGTTGCCTGTGCGCCCGGACCCATGGCTGTTGCCTGAGCGCCGCTTGCGAGGCTGTTCTTGCCGGCCGCGATCGCATCGGTACCGGAGGCCAAGGCCCCTGGGGAGATAGCGGTCGCGTCAGTCCCGGCAACCGGGCCGGAAAGGTTCGAGGTATTGTTCACCGCAATCGCCGACCCGAGGGTTTTGTCGAGAGCTGCAATTGCGCTGCCCGTGTTGTTGTAGACCGTGCCGCCGACCGAGAAGCTTGGAGCCGACAGCTTGCCGGTTGCCGGATCGTAGTTCACTCCGCCGCCGAAGTTGGCCGCCGTCGTCGTGCCCAACTGGTTGTGAGCTGCAATAATCGGCAGGATCTGGCCGACGTTGACTGCATCCGTGACCTGAGTGCCGGCCGCGACGTTGGTGATCTGGCGGGGAGCCGCCGTTGAACCGACCGACAGTTCGCCGACCGTGGTGGTCACCGTGCCGCCAGTCAGGCTGAGCGGATCAAGCACTGCCGTGACGGCACCGCGAGACGCATCCGATCCTGCGCCAAGTGCAATCGAACCGGCTGCCGTTGCTTTGGCGTTGGGGCCGATGGCGACGCTATCGGTTCCAGAGGCCAAGCTGTCGGCGAGACCGGAGTTGGCATGGAAGTACTTGATGCCAGCGCCGCCGTTGACGGAGTTGTCAAGCGAGGCCAGCGCGCTGCCGACATCGTTATAGGCCGTCGCACCGATGTTGTAGGTCGGGGCCGTGACCTTGCCGGTGACGGGATCGTACGTCGAACCGCCGCCGAGGTTGGTTGCAACGGATGCTAACCCCGTGTTCAGCTGACCGCCATTGATCGCCTGCGTCGAGCCAGCGAGCGTCGAGCCTGGGGCGACGTTATCCAGCGTTACTGGACCAGCAGCCGCGCCAACCAGCGTCACGTTCTGCGAGGGCACGAGGCCATTCGCGGTCGAAGGCGCACCTGCGGTCGAATACTGGATCGGCGAACCGGTCTGCAGAGCCGTCAAAGCGCTGCCGACATTGTTATACGTGCCGGAGCCGACCGCATAGGTTGGAGCCGAGACCTTGCCGGTGAGCGGATCATACGTTGCCCCGCCGCCGAAGTTGGCCGCGACCGTGGTGCCGACCGTGTTGACCGCCGTCCCGACGACGTAGAGCTGCGAGCCGTTGATCGCATCCGTGGAGGTCACTGACACCACACCGGCAGCGACGTTGGTGATCTGGCGTTCGTTGCCAGCCGAGCCGACCGAGACGACCGACGTTGGAGCCGTTGCCGCCGCCGTGCCGCCGTTGATCGTGTAAGCGCCTGCGTTGGGAGCAGCCGTCACCGAGCCAGAACCGAGGGCGACATCGTTCTTGTTGTTGGCGACCGCCGTGTCACCCAGAGCTACGGCTCCGGCGGCATTGGCGGTCGAGGTAGAGCCCAAGGCAACTGCGCCCTGGCCGTTCGCTGTATTGGTGTTGCCGAGAGCGACCGCGCCGGTTCCGGTTGCCGTGTTGTCCTTGCCCATGGCAACAGCACCGATGCCGGTTGCCGTGTTGGGATCGCCGATGGCGACTGCGCCATCACCGTTCGCGATGTTGCCGACGCCGATGGCAGTCGCTTTGCCACCGAGTGCCGAAGCGTTCTTGCCGATGGCAATCGCGCCGTCGGTTGCAGCCAAAGCATTTTCGCCCATGGCGATCGAGCTGGCACCGATCGACGAAGCGTTCTTACCGGCAGCGATGGAGGCGTCGCCACCAGCCGTGCCGACTGGACCGATAGCAACTGCATCGGCTCCCAGAGGCGCGCTATCGGCGAGGGCTGAGTTGGTGTGGAAGTACTTGATGCCTGCGCCGCCTGCGACCGCCAGATTGATCGCCGAGAATGCGCTGCCTGTGTCGTTATAGGTGGTCGCACCGATGACGTAGCTCGGAGCCGTAACCTTGCCGGTCACCGGATCGAATGTCGATCCGCCGCCGAGGTTGGTTGCAACCGAAGCCAAGCCGGTATTGAGCTGGCCGCCGTTGATACCTTGCGTGGAGCCTGCGACCGTCGAGCCCGGAGCCAAGTTGTCGAGCGTCACTGGGCCTGCTGCTGCGCCAACCAGCGTCACGTTCTGCGAGGGCACGAGACCGTTGGCGGTCGAAGGCGCACCAGCCGTCGAGTACTGAACCGGTGCGCCGGTCTGCAGGGCAGCAATCGCCGAACCCACATCCCCGAGCTTGCTCGAGCCGACCGTGTAGGACGGAGCCGCGATCGTGCCGTCCGGGTTGACCTTCGCGCCGCCGCCGAGAGCGGACGCGACAGACGCCTGGTTGGCTGCGATCTGGCTGCCGTTGACGGCGTCCGTCGAGGCCGCCGCAATCGTTCCGGC
>JANOVN010000395.1:0-15244 GCA_031417455.1 Hyphomicrobiaceae bacterium
TACCGGGGTGACGACCAAGCAAAACGCGGTGGCCATAACGGTCACGCTGGTCTCGGGTGTCGTCTACCAGCCGATGTCGAACCTGGTGCAGTCGATGACATACGGCAACGGCCTCAACGACTGGAACACTTTCACGCTCGACCACGAGCTGGACGTGCTCGGCGTCTACTCTTTTGCTGGCCCCTCTCCGAGGGGACGGCGCGGCGACGGTCATCAACGGTATTATGGTGCTTGCGCCATAATACCGTACAAGAGTACTGAGACGTTGTGCGGCTTGTGGATGAAGGTGCTCACCAAACCAGACTATCACGCAGCAAACTGCGGGGTGTTTACCCTAAGAGAGAATTACATCTGCCGTCAACATTGCCATGGGCGCACCAGCGCCTCAACCCGTTGCACACCTCCCCGTTCGAGCATAGACGGTTGGGATTGTGTGTGGATATCGTAACGCGACGACGACAGTCCGTCTGGACGACCAATTTGGCCGGACGACACCTTAACGAGGGCAACCAATGAACGACCCGCTAAAGGACGCGCTGCAGGAATTGCAACGGACTTTGCAGGCCGAAATGGCCCAGAAGTTCAAACGCCGGGTATCGATCGGAGACCTCCTCACCGACCGCTGGGAGAATGCCCGCAAATTGGGTTGGGGGGAGGGATCGTCTTGCTACGATAACGTCCTGGTGCTCGGTGACGTAAAGGTTGGGCGCAAGACGTGGATCGGACCCAACGTCATTTTGGACGGATCGGCGCCGGGGGGGCTGGTTATCGGAGAATATTGTACAATTTCCGCGGGCGTTCAGATCTATACGCATGACAGTGTGGCTTGGTCGACAAGTATGGGCGAAGCACCGTTGGTGCGCAAACCGACGCGTATCGGGTCGGGCGTCTATGTTGGTCCAAATACGATCATTGGCATGGGCATTACCGTAGGCGACCGTGCGGTGATTGGAGCTATGTCGTTCGTAAACAAGGATGTTCCAGGTGGAGCCAAGGCGTTTGGATGCCCCGTTCGTTTTGGGGCGACGGAGGGTGGCGCGAAGTGATCGCCCCCGCGTCAGGAGGCCACCGGCAGGTGGAGTGTCACAGCATAGCACGGGGCAAATTTTTGGTGTAGACGTGCCGCCATATACGGGAATTGGTACGGCACGGCGGGGGCAACTGTGGATGGCCTGACAACATCGTGCGCACCTGCCCGCGCAATTTGGTGACCACAGGAAATATCAGGCAACATGATCCCGTTTATCGACCTGCAATCGCAATACAAACGGATCGCATCTGGCGTCGAAGAGCGCGTATTGAAAGCGATGCGCGGCGGTCAATATATTCTCGGGCCCGAGGTTGGCGAATTGGAGCGCGCGCTTGCAGCGTTCACGGGAAGCCGCCATTGCATCTCATGTGCATCGGGAACCGACGCGCTGCTGATGGCGCTGATGGCCCAGGGGATCGGACCCGGCGACGCTGTCTTCTGCCCGACGTTTACCTTCATCGCGACTGCAGAAGTCGTGGCCCTGCTAGGCGCTACCCCCGTTTTCGTGGACATCGATCTCGACACGTACAACATCGACCCGGCGGCACTAGAGGCGGCGGTCGATGCGATCCTCACCGGTGTTGGGTCGACGCACGCAGTGCCCCGTGATCAAACTGGCAAACCGGTCACCGGGTTGACGCCTCGCGCGATTATTGCAGTCGATTTGTTCGGACTTCCTGCCAATTATGCGGCACTCCATGCTGTCGCTCAACGTCATGACTTGCTGGTCATCGAGGACGCTGCACAAGGGTATGGCGGATTACAGAATGGGCGGCGCGCTGGTTCGCTTGCCCCCGTCGGCTGCACCTCGTTTTTTCCAGCCAAGCCCCTCGGCTGCTTTGGCGATGGCGGTGCGCTTTTCACGGATGACGATGAACTCGCTAATAAGTTCAAGTCAATCCGGGTGCATGGACAGGGCGAAAAGCGCTACGAACACGTAAGGCTTGGCATCACCGGCAGACTCGATTCGATCCAAGCCGCAGTGCTGCTTGAGAAGCTAGCGATTTTTGCAGACGAGTTGGACGCTCGTGACCGGGCCGCCAAACAGTATAGCGAACGTATTGCCACGCGCGGGCTCGATCTGATTACCCCGAAAGTTCCCGAAGGTTCGCGTTCGGCTTGGGCTCAGTACTGTCTGCTGGCTCGTGATGGTGCCCATCGCGATGCCTGCCAAGCAAGCCTGAAGGCTGCCGGCGTACCGACAATGATCTATTATCCGCTGCCACTTCATCTGCAGCCCACCTTTGCAGGACTCGGCTATCGTGCAGGGGATTTTCCCTTGAGCGAGGATGCCGCGCGGCGCATATTCGCGATACCCATGCATCCCTATCTTGAGGACGCTAGGATCTGCTCAATCGTCGACGGACTAGTGTGAGATAGGCCATGCGCGAGAACGTATTTATCCATCCCACCGCCAATGTGGCCGACGGAGCTGTGATCGGCGATGGCACGAAGGTTTGGATCAACGTGCAGATCCGTGAAGCAAGCGAGATCGGCCGCGATTGCATCGTTTCCAAGGACGTCTACATCGATCACGGCGTCAAAATCGGCGACCGCTGCAAGATCCAAAATAGTGTGTCAGTCTACACCGGCGTCACGCTGGGCGACGAAGTGTTTGTCGGTCCGAATGTAGCGTTCACCAACGACCGCGTTCCGCGCGCTAATAATCCCGACTGGAAGATCACTCCAACTCGCATCGAAACGGGCGCAAGCCTTGGCGCGAACAGCACCATCGTTTGCGGAATTGTTATTGGAGAATACGCAATGGTTGCCGCTGGCAGCGTTGTCACGCGCGACGTGCCGCCGTTTACGCTTGTGATGGGCAATCCGGCACGGGCGGTGGCCCGCATCGATCACGCAGGCAACCGCGTCGAGGATTTGGCATGAGCAAGCAGCTTGAAGTCGGCCTGATCGGCGTGGGCAAAATGGGCAAGAACCATTTGCGCGTACTTTCAATGTTGAATGGTGTGCGCGTTGCATTCGTCCATGATCCGAGTGCAGAGGCCGAAGCCCAGGCGGCGCGGAGCTATGGCGTCACGGCGGCCCGCGATCTCGAAGCGGCTATGGCAAAGGTCGATGCGCTTATCATCGCATCACCGACGTTCACGCATATCGACTACATCAAGCGCGCCGCCGGGCGCGTTTCAACATTGCTCGTCGAAAAGCCGCTGGCGGGAACGCTGGCGGAATCAGAAGAAGTCCATCGTATTGCCAAACAGCACGGGACGCGGATTCAAGTCGGCTTTATCGAACGCTTCAATCCGGCTGTGCAGGTACTCAAACGCATGTTGGATGAGTCGCCGCATGTCGTAAGTGTCGACCTAACCCGGACCAACAAAGTCAGTTCGCGCATAACAGACGTTGATGTCGTCATCGACTTGATGATCCACGACATCGACTTGGCATTGCACTTCAATGGCCCCGTGGCGGGTGTATCAGCTCACGGCAGCCGCCACGGCGATATGATCGATTTTGCATCCGCAATGCTCACCCACGAGAACGGTCGATTTACCCGCATCCAGGCAAGCCGCATCACCGAGAAGAAGATGCGAATGATCCAGGCGACATGCATGGATATGTTCATCGACTGCGACCTGTTGCGCAAAGAAATTCAGATCAACCGGCAATCCGTAGTCAGCCAGAAGGAAGGCGAACCTTACGTGATCAGCGCGCAGACCGAATCCGTCGAAGTGCGTCCGCAGGAGGCGCTGCTGTCAGAGTTGCAGGCTTTCATCGCTTTTGCAAAGGGCGGTCCTGCAGAGAGTGTACCCACGCATGTAGACGGGCTCACCGCGATGCGCGTATGCGACCAAATCCGACATGAGGTGCTGTCGTGAGCCGCCGCCGTCCGCTTGAAGGACAAACGGTCCTCGTCACAGGAGGGGCCGGGTTTATCGGCAGCCATCTCGTCGATGGACTAATCCGACAAGGCGCGGCGCGGGTCATCGCTGTCGACAACATGTTTTTGGGCGACGACGCGAACCTGGAGGCAGCACTTGCCACCGGCAAGGTTGACCTTTATCGCGACGACATCGAGTTTGCCTCGTCCCTCGACTATGTGTTCGAGCGGCACGCCATCACGACTGTGTTCAACTGCGCGACCAAGGCGCTGAATTATTCGTTCCTCAATCCGGCCAATGCTTTCGCGACCAACGTAACCGGCGTGCTCAATCTGCTCGAATTACAGCGGAAGGGCCGCTTCCGCACGTTGTGTCATTTCTCAACTTCAGAAGTCTATGGCACGGCTGTCTACGAGCCGATGGACGAGGCGCATCCGCTTAATCCGACGACAACATATGCGGCTGGCAAGGCAGCAGCCGATCTGGCGATTGCCAGCTATGTGCGCATGTTCGATCTCGACGCCTATATCGTGCGGCCGTTCAACAATTACGGACCGCGTCAAAACCATCGCGGGCTAATGGCCGGAATAATTCCGATCACGGCGGCCCGCATCTTGAGCGGCGGCATCCCCGAGATTCACGGGACCGGCCAGCAGCGGCGCGATTTCATTTATGTCTTCGATACGGTGGACGCCGTGGTTCGGCTTTACGACGTGATGGCCGCCGGCGACAGCGTGAATATCTCGACGGACAATACCGCAACGGTCGAGGAGTTGATCGGCCTCATCAGCCGTCACTATTGCTACGGTGGCGAGGTGGCGCGGAAAGAGGCCCGGAAGGCCGACGTGCTATGCCACAACGCCAGCAACGCCAAGGTGCACGGATTGATCAATTATCAACTTACCCCATTCAAGACCGGGCTGGCGACGACACTCGAATGGTATCGCGACCGCCTGAGCGGCAGGCCCGGAGCGCCCAGATGATCCGACTGATTGTACCCGACATCGCATACGAAGAGATCGAAGCGGATTTCAAGGCTGTGTTCGAAAGCGGCATGTTCACGCGTGGGAGCAACGTCGAAGCGTTCCGCAACGAACTTGCTGCCTACACGGGCGCACAGAGTGCGCACTTGGCAACTTCGGCAACAACTGCGCTTTGGGTCGCGCTCAAGATGCTGGGCGTCGGGTCCGGCGACGAAGTCATAGTTTCGGACTTTTCATTTCCAGCGACGGCCAATGTCGTCGAGGATTTGGGAGCGCGTCCGGTGTTCGCCGATGTATCTCTTGATACATTCAACATGCTGCCCGGCGCACTGGCGGCTCGCGTAACGCCGCGCACGAGGGCTGTTATTTTCGTTGATGCGTTTGGCAATCCGAGCGGGCTTAGCGAGATCCAGCAGCGCTGCTCCGATTTGGGGCTGCCGCTGATCGAGGACGCGGCGTGTGCCATTGGCAGCAGCGAGAACGGTCGCCGCTGCGGTTCGATTGCCGACGTCACGTGCTTCAGTTTTCATCCGCGAAAGATCATCTGCACAGGCGAAGGTGGAGCCATCCTCACCAACAATGAAAAGTGGTCGCGCTGGCTCGACGTGAAGCTCAACCATGGTGCGAGCGGCATGCGCGGGCCCGGGCTCGACTTTGTCGACTTCGGTTACAATTTCCGCCTACCCGAACTCGCCGCCGTGATGGGGCGAAAGCAGCTTGCCAAGCTCGAGTCTATCGTCACCACGCGCAATCTCATTCGCGACAAACACATCGCAGCGCTCACGCCGTTGGGCTACGTTCCGCAGCAATTTGCGCCGGGCGTTCGCTCCAACGTGCAGTCGCTCGTGTTTCGCGTGCCTCGAGGCGTTGACCGCGATGGACTGATCAAGGCGCTGCGTGACCGCGGCGTCGAGTCAACCATTGGCACATATGCCTTGAGTTCGACCAGTTATTACGCGCAGAAATATGCCGATGTGCAGCCGAACGCCGCTCTGCTTGAGCAAACGACCATAACGCTGCCGTGCTTCGCCGGATTAGAGGTCGGGCAGGTGATCGCAGCAGTGGAGGCTGTGCACTCATGATGGTTTTCGCACTCGTTTTGAACGGGTCGCCGTGCGCCAGCAAGTAACAGGCATGGCGTGGCTTGTTGGCTCGCGCGTCCTCAGGGCGCCGCTCAACATCGTTATTATCTCACTATTGGCTCATATCATGGGCCCAAAGGGCGTAGGGTTCTACGCACTGATCCAGGCTGCAGCGGTTTTGTTGCATGCAGGGCTGCTGCATTGGCTGCAAGCCCCATTCGTATTTTTCGGACGTAACGAATTCGATCGCACCGGCAGCATCGCCGCGACCCTGTCGTCTCGGCTGCCCTTGCTCGCTGGCGGGTTGATACTTGCGCTTGGCCTGATTGTGGCCAATCCCTGGGGATGGATGGAGCGGTTTTTCGGGCTACCTGCTGCCGCTTGGTGGCTGCTGCCGCTGGCATTGCTCGGCATCTGGCTGATGATGGAGGCACAAAGCCTGTCGGAGGTTTCCGGTAACCTGCAGGCGCTGGCATTGGCACCCATTATCAACGACATCGCGATTGCCATTTTGCTCGCCGCGTTGTGGCTGGGGGGACCGAAGCATCCAGATTCGGCGCTTGTACTTATGGTCGTTTTCGCGATCCCGATCTTGGCCTGGGGCGGGTTGGTGCTTTTCGTGCTCGGCCAAACGGGTCCAGTGCTCACGCGACCGCAAGACTCCGTCATGCGAGAGATTGTGGCCTATGGCTGGCCGCTCGTACCGGGCATGCTACTCGCGTGGGTATTCGAGTGGAGCGGACCACTCATGCTGGAGCATCTGACGGGCAAACACGACGTCGGCGTGTTTCAGTTGGCCTTCCGCATAAGCCAAGCCATAATTGCGATGACAGGTCCGTTGACGAGCGTCTTGCTGCCGCAGCTGATCAGTCGCAAACTTACCGATCCACTTGCCGGGCGCAATTTTCTCGCACGGACGGTACCGCCCATTATTGTACTTTGGCTCCTTGCGGTGTTGCCGTTGCTTGCCATTCTCCCGGAATTGGTTCGGTTGCTGGCTGGGGAGCGGTTCGCGGCCTCTGTGCCGGCTCTGGTCATCCTGGCGGTCGCGGTGCCCGGCAGCATCGTGGTGACACTTTATGGCACCATCTTTGCCGCCGAGGGGCGGATGTTCAGGACCGCGATCGTCTACAGCTCTGCCATGACGGCGGTTAGTCTAGCGACGATGGTTGTTCTCGTCCCGCTACTGGGTGTGATCGGCGCGGCAGCCGGCATCAGCGCCGGGTACCTCACTATCCAAGCCGCTTATCTGTTGGATCAGCATCATCGCCACCAGGTCTTGCTGTTGCCGGTAATCGGTCCGTTGCTGTTGGCTATCGGAACCGGCGTTCTGCTTGGGGCTGCAAGCCATTTGCCACTCACTCGAGCCGGTTTGTGTTTGACTGGGATGGCCGGAATTTGCGTATGCGCCCGCCATTTCCGGATTCTAAACTCAATTCTGCGGCACGGACAGCTGCCACCTCAATTTCAGCGTACGGAAATTTGGGTCCGGTGGCTGCTGGTTCGTTCTGACTAAGGGAGCTTGAATGTTTTCTGGCGTTTTCGTCGTGATGGCGGTTGCACTTTTCTTGCGAGTCACCCCCCTCATTTTTTCAAGCTGCCCGGCGGGAGTGGATCAATGGTTCTGGAAAGCCTACATCGAAAAATTGCGGAGCGATGGCCAATTCCCTCCAAATCTACCACAATTCATGCTCGATGCTGAGCAATGGTACCCGCCAATATTCCCCTTGTTCATGGCGCGGCTGCCTGCGGCCTTATTCAACAACTGGTCAAGCTATATTTCTGTCGTGATCGACATTTTGCGCCTGTTACTGCTGATCGCGGCGACTTATCTCGTCACGGCTTCGGAAGCTGCAGCCATCATCGCGGGCGTTGCCTACGCAATGACACCGCTACTGGTTACCTACAATTTGCAGCTCAATCCGCGCGGCCTTGCGGCGTTGTTTCTCGATGCACTCTGGCTGATCACGGGCAGCATGATGCTGTTTGGGGCACCAGCTTGGATTTGGCTCTTTGTAGCCTTTCTCGGCGGGCTTGTGCTGCTCACGCACAAAATGACGACCCAATTGATGGCTTTTACGGTCGTTGTGCTGACGGCAATAACCTGGGACGTTAGATTTGCGCTGATCGTTCCAGTCAGCATTGCGGCCGCCTTGATCCTGAGCCGCGGATTTTATCGCCGTGTGTGGGAGGCCCACGTCGACATTTTGAAATTTTGGTACCGCAACTGTCACTGGAGCGGTTCCAACCCTGTGCTCGAGTCGCCTATTTACGGCGAGCTAGGGTATGAGTCACCGAGCAAATTTTACCGCCGTGGGTGGCGTGCCTGGATACGCCGCCTCGCGTTCGTCATCGGTTTCAATCCATGGGTACCGGCGGTTCTAGCAATAGGCGCCATCGCCGCAATGCTCGGCCATACTCCTGAGACGGCCGGAGTCTTGGTATTCGGCTGGCTTGGCGCTGCGTTTGCATTCGCTTTATTGACCACGGTCGTCCCCGCGCTCCGGTGCCTCGGTCAGGGTTACCTGTATGGTTACAACGGCGCCTTTCCAGCCGCTCTTGCGCTTGGCATGACGTCGACGACGCTCAGCAATACTTGGTATTGGCGCTTGATCGTCATGACGGCCTTTCTGGCGTGCGCTGCAGCGCTGGCGAGCTATTTCATCGCGCTAAGGTCGAGCCGGACGCAAAAAGTTGACGATAATCTGGATGCCGCAATCAATCATCTGGCCTCGTTGCCAAGAGGAGCGGTTATGTGTTTGCCACAGCATTGGCACGATCAGGTAGCCTATCGGACCGGATACCCTGTTGCTTTCGGCGGTCACGGTTATGGGTTCACTCTGCTGCAGCCGCTGTTTCCGCGCTTACTGGTGGGGCTGAACGAGATCTTCACGCGTTACGATGTTCGCTATCTGCTCACATTCCGCGGGTACTGCAACGACAAGCTTTTGGCAGACCTTGCCGACGCTGATTTGACCGAGTTTGGCGAATATCAGCTGTATACGATACGTAGTACGAGTGCCGCTGACCACGCCTCGGTCGCTAAACGTGAGCTTCCGTGAATATGGCCTGCCGAGAGTTTAATCAAACATAGCGTCTATCGTGCGGCGAATATATGTTTCGACACTTTCTTTGTGAAAGCTGCGATGCGCCAACCATCTTTGGCTTGTTATTGTGTGGATCGCCCTGGTCTCGGTCCCACGAGACCAGCTTGCTGCGGCCAGTGCGCCCCTCAGCCTCGTGTTCCAAAGAGTCACCGGTGCTTCGCCCATTGCGATCAGCGCGATCGCCGTAGTCGCCACAGTCAACGGCATCATTGCACTAATGGTGATGACATCGAGAGTGATCTACGGAATGGCCGATCGACAAATGAGGACACGGATGCCACGGGCCGTCAGTGCCTCATCAAGGCGGTGCGCAAACGCTTTGTCCTCGCGGGCGTAGGAGAGGAAGGTGGTGGTGGTGGAGGCAGGTAAAGGCGGCATCATAGGAGCAATTCGAGCCAGTGAAGTTGACCAAGCGCGTCACCCAAGACGAGACGACCGTCGGACAACAAGGCGAGACAGCCTACGGGCGTGTCAAACTCGAAATGTGCAAGTCCCTTTCGTGTCGCGCAGTTCCAAATGCGGATCACACATTGTCGTCTGCGGATGTCAAATAACCATTGTCCACCGCGCGGGCCGCCCCATTTCTTTCTTTGTGAAAGCGCCAACGTCCAAGAGGGGCCTTATTTGTTTCCATCTTCAACAGACGGCCCGATCCAGCGGACTGCGACGTTGCGCTCAAGATGATCGCCAAGTATTGGGCGAAGGATCAAAATCTCCTCGTCCGTTAAGTTTTGCTCAGCGACGAGCAGTGAACGGGAGGCCGCGTGAACCAACGAATCGCTATTTGAACCTAAACGGAAATCCTCTGACGCTTGGGCAGATGTGGATAATTCCGTCAACTTTAAAGCTGCAGCAGACAACACGTCGCGCAACATTCGTTCTGGTTCTATGCCGCGTGTCAGCTCGTTAACCGTCGGTTCTCCTGCAAGCGCGAGTCGGATCGCCCGAGCAAATGCCCCCGCATCGAGCGCGCGTTGGGCTTCCATGGCGACGCGCTGCTGGGTGCGGGCGGAGATGCGGCGCTCCCGGGCGTTCAGCTCTTCGAGCTCGCGCACGGCCTTGGCGAGGCTTGCATCGAGGTGGTCGAAGAACAGTGTCGGGATGCTCTCGGAGCCAGACTTTCGATTGGCCCACGATTGCGCAGCGTTGATCTCCGCGCCGGACAGCAGGAAGTCAGCGTCGGGCCGATCGCGCGCGTGCCACAGCTCGGCGCGGGCGATGTGGCGGGTGTGGGCGCGCACCCAGTCGATGTCAGTGGTGATGGCGGAAAGAACTTGCCCGATTGCAACAAAAAGGGCCTGAGTATCGGACGCATTTCGATATATGTCGTCGAAGAACAGCCAGTTCATTTTGGCCAGCTCGCGAGGTACGTCACCGTCTGGGAATACGCGCCAAACTATTGGAACAACGCGCTTTCCAAATTCATTTGCCCGTGACGTTGCAAATTTCCAGCCCTGGGATGTGACAGCACTCGGTGACATTATGCAGAGCACGGCGTCGGATTCAAGTACCAGTTCATTTATCTGAGGTTGGAGAGTGTGTGCCGAGGCGACGAACGAGTCGATACCAAGAACTCGGATGCCACGCACCCTCAGTGACGCCCGAAGAAAATTCGCACACGTTTTGTCATCATTTACAGATACGATCAGCACAGTTGTAGGTGAGCGGGATAGCCGCAATGGTGATGTCGTGTCAGCGCCAAGAGGTGTTCCCCCATTATTGGCGTCGCCAGCGCGAACGTGCGCATGCCAAAAGCGAATGCGAATATCACCCAGCCTATCCGGATTGGGCCGAAATTCGTCTAGCGCGTAGGCTCGGATCACATCGTGCATTCGGACGACCGGGATTTCGGATTCCCGCGAAATACCGCCCGTGACGAGTGACATGCGCTTCAGGCGATCGAGTAAGTTGACCGCCGTTCGATCGTCCATGCCAGCGGTCTCTCCCCAAAGCAGCGCGACCGTCGCATAGGGGATGTCCGCATCCTCAGGAAAGACCGCCAACTCGACGAACCGAGCTTTGTGGTCGTCGCTCAGCAGCCTCAACGACGCGGTTATGGAGTCCGCATAGGCGTCATTGCGCGTGTCCGGATTGGTGAGGTCGACGGGCGGGCGGTGTTCGTGGTCGAAAGCCGTCACGCCCTTGAAGCGGAACTCAATCTCCGCCTCGTCGACAGCGTTGTCGAGCCCACCCCGATCGTGCGACCAGGTCCAGATGCGGCCGTTGGCCAGCTCCAGCAAAAGGGCGCAGCGCCCAAGCCGGTTGGCCAATCCCTTGAGGAATGCTGCGTGGGTCTTAATGTCGTCGGACGCAAGGCCGCTACCGATCAAGGCCAGCGCTTGGTCTTCTGACATTTGATCGACGTGCTGGATTTTGGCGCGTGACTTGAGAAGCACGCCTTCGTCGCGCGTCGTCACAAGCCGCGCGCAGTTGCGGCCGCCGACCAGGAACGGCTCCAGGTGCCGCTCCTGCCATACGTCATCGATCACAATCAGCACGCGCCGCTCGCCCAGGACATTCGCCAGCTCTTCCGTTGCTTCCTTCTGCGTTTGTGCCGCCGAGATTTCGCCGGTCAGATCTTTGATGGCCCTGCGGAGTTCACCCGGGATATCCGGCTTTTCGCCCAGCACCACGAGCAATTGCCCGCCGTAGAACGCGGTCTGGATTTGCGGATCGTGGGCGAGCGCGAGGGCCAGCGTGGTCTTGCCCATTCCGCCAGAGCCCGCGAACGCCGTCGCGATGCCGACGGCATCGTTCTTGGCATCCAACAGCATATCGCGCAGCGCGTTCATCTCTTCGGGACGGTCAACGAAGCGGTCGCCGGGCGTGCGCGAGATGGTCGGCATCTTCCGCGATTGCGGCTTCTCGCGCAGCGAGGCGACGAGGCGCGTCCACTCCTGCTGCTCGGCAAGGTCCGGCGCGTCGAGATCAACCCGATATACATGCTGCGCCGTCATCCATTTCGGGAGATCGGCTGTCGTGACGGCAGTGTCGACCAGCACCGGACTGATTTCTTTCCCCTCGATCCGCGCGAGATGCCATTCCTTGCCACACACCGGAGAGACAAGTGCGCCCGGCGTCACCATCATAATGAGATGGTCGCCGGCCTTGATCGCGCCAGCGATCTGCTCCCACCAGTCGCCACTACGCATCGACACGAGGTCCTGCCATAGTGGCAGCGGCGCGCCGACGGTTAGCGCCGGATCTGTCAGGCGCGCACGTAACGCATCAGCGGCGGCTTGGCCGTCGCGGCGGGCATAGGACAGGAATATGCGCGGCGGCGCCGGAGTGGTCATGGTGATGTCCGAGAGGGTCCCCAGCGTGACCTTAGCGAACAGGTGCCATGAGTGGAAGGATCAGCAGGATCAGCAGTGCCTTGACCGGTTGATAGGCCAGTCCATGTAGCTTTTAAAGCGGAAGTAATTGTCATCGGCATTTGGGCTGACGGTGCAAAATTGCACGCCTGCTGCCGAGGGCATCCAACTCGTCTTTACTTCCCCCGCCCCGCCGTGAACATCGGTGCCTTGGCCGTACGCTGTGGCACCGCGCTGTAGCCCCTGAGTGTCAGTTGCAGGCGGAGCGCGCTGGTGTAGGTGGCGACAAGATCGACGAGCGCATTCGGAATGCCGGATTTCGGCGCGGCGACAAAGGCGGCGAACAGCGCCTGCTTGAAACCTTCGAGCTTGTCGGCTTCGCCGGTGAGGACGGCAGACCCGATGATGCGTTCGTAGGCGGCGGCCTTGTCCTCTGGCGCGGGCCGTTCAGCCTCGCGGCTGGCTTCGACCTTTGCCTCGGCTTTGGCTTGCGCTTCCCGTACTTCAGGGGGCGTTGGCGCGAACAGTTCGCCGAGCTGATCGGCAAGGTAGCTTGCCGCCTTGAGCATACCACTCGCCGCTAGATCGGCGACCCCACGCACAGGGGCGACGGCTTCATGGGTTGGAAGTTTCACATCCGGCAGGTCGATGTGGCCGCCTGCGTCGGACTGGAGTGCGTGCTCAAGTGGACGGAACAGGGGCTCCGGGGTCGTGGCTATTTGCCGTTCATCGGGTTTGGCTTCAGCGCGTGCCGCTTCGGCCGATGGGGAGGCTTTCTGGATCTGGACTGGTGCCGCTTCGGCAACGCGGTTTTCGTTGGCAACTCTTTCCGACAGAGATTTGGCCGCGTCGTCGTGCTGGCGTTCACCGCCGATACCGAGGGCTTCGAGCGTTTCGCTGACCTTGAAGGCGGCGCGTTCGTCGCGCTGGCGTTGCAAAAGCTCTTGATATTGCACGTCGCGGACTTGGCGCAGGGCGTCGCACGCGTCGTGTTGGCGCTCGCGGAGATCGGCGTTTTGGCGTTGCTTCAGGTCGTCCTTGCGGTCGGCGAGATCTTTCTCGGTCGCATCGCGCACGCTGTCGCGATCATTGAAGGCGTTGCGGGTGGTGTCCCACTGGCCTTCTTTGGCGAAATGGAACGCCCGACCCATGGCCGTTTCCGATGACGCTTCGGCGGATTTCTGCGCGGTGTCGCTGTCCTTGTAGAACTGCCGACACTCGGCCTTGTACTTCTGACGCTCCTCGTCGTACGCGGCGTGGCGTGTCGCTTTGAACAATTTAGCGCCGTCTTTGAAGATCGCTTCGCGCTCGGCGCGCTGATGATCCTTCAGGTCAGCGCGTTGCTCTGCGACTTGGTCGGTCCGGGTGGTGGCCTCGTGATCCTGTCGCGATAATTCGTTGGCGTTGAATTCCTGTTCTTGGGGTCGCGCCAACATGATGACGTTGTGCGGCAGGTGATCGTTGGCGGCACGACTGATCGATGGTGTCGGTGCTTCCATCGGCGCGCGTTCCACTGTGGCCTCCTGCGCAACATTCGGCACCCGCTCCTGCGGGTTGGTGGTTTCGTGCTGGCGCTGGTTGGTTTGCACCACCTGCTTGGCCGCGTTGATCTCGCGCTGCTCGCACCGCACCTGATCCTGCGACCGTTCGTATTGCAGTGCCCATGACTGCGCACGCTTCTGCTCCCGGAAGTCATCCAGTGTGCGACCAGTGTCGGGGTTTACGAGATTGAGGATGAGGTGGATGTGGCGGTGCCCACCTGGAACAGCGGAGAGCCCAAAATAAATGATGTGCCGGGAGCGGGGGAATCCGGCCTAAATATGGTTCCATTTAGACGCAACCGTGGCGGGCCGCAATTCTGGTGCGGTTAGGACTGAGGGGGCTTATGGAATATATTGTCATTGGAGCGATGCTGGTCTGCGGGCTTTTTTTGCTCCAGACTGCGCGTTGGCTGTTTAGCGATCATGGCGCACTCGGTGGTGCTGCGGCGGCGATTCTCGGAGTGGTGATGCTCGGCTTGACGGTGGTGTATGTCGCCCCTGCATTGTTGGATACGGAAAAGGCGAAGCTGGCCGAGCAGGTCGCAAAGTTGACTAAAGAAGGCGGCGTATTGAAAGCCGACAAGGTCAAGCTTGAGGCTGATATCAAACGTCACGCGACCGAACAGGAAAATGCTGCATCGCGGCTCGCCGATCTCGAACGCAAGAGGCTGGCTGAACTGGAAGGCCTATCCAGCGGTGTCGAGGAACTTCGTGGGCGGATGACAACATCTCAGGTTGGCATGATGGTTGACCGTCCGTATCTGCCAGAGACAACCGACAAGGCTGATCGATTGCGCGCCGAAGTGCGAGCGTTAACGGATTTCCGGATGAGGCCGACGGCTTCCGCCGCTCCGCCCCTACAACCAGAGACGCCGCGCGAACTCACGGTGTTGAAGGACAAGATGAGCGCGCGGTTGTCGACGCCGAATTACGATGTTGAGGTGTATCCGGACAAGGAAATGATTCGAGGCCGGACGGGGCGGTACTATGTCGTGGACCTTAAGAACGCGACATCGGGTATCCGCTATTTCTTTGCTGGCGGCAAATATACACTGGGGCTTGGTAATCCAGAGTTTCGCACGTCACTAAATACATTTATCGGTGACATTCTTACTAAATTCGAAGGAAAAGTCCGTTACGATCTTTTCGTTCGCGGGAATGCCGATGAAAAGCCATATCAAGGGCCGTTCGAAGCTGGCTATGAATTCCGGACAATTAAATATGTTCGAAGTCTTGGTAACGACAAGTACGGCGTAGAAACGTCGGAACGCAATGTCGGTGGATACGTGCGCAACGAGGACCTCCCCGACATGCGGGCGGCCTTCATGCAGCGCGTGATTGCAGAAG
>JANOVN010000396.1:0-9116 GCA_031417455.1 Hyphomicrobiaceae bacterium
ATGCGACGCCATAGGCCCCATCGACGCCATAGGCCCCATCATTGAGTCACACAAAAGGCGAACAAAATGATAACATAGGAGTTAACGCGTTCGCGATTGAGCGCGCCGTCAGCACCCATCGACGACCAGGCCATCTCCAACGCACGGAACACAATCATGAGCCCCGGCAGGCACCAAATACAACGCCAACTGGACAGGCTAGAACCACCGCCGGTGATGAGGCGTCACCCCTAACTTGGCCAACGCAATCTTGTGCTCCGGCACGCCATAACCTTTGTGCCGCTCAAACCCATACCCTGGAAACTCCGCCGCCAGCGCCACCATCATCCGGTCCCGCGTAACCTTGGCGATGATCGACGCCGCCGCAATCGACAAACACCGCGCGTCACCCCTGACGATCGCCCGCGCCGCACAAGGCAACCTCTTGGGCAAACGATTGCCATCGATCAGCACCAGCCCTGGCGCATGGCCCAACCCGGCCACAGCCGCAGCCATCGCAAACATCGTCGCCTGCAAGATGTTGTCGCGATCAATCCGCGCCACATCGCCAATCCCAACCCCCACCCGCGCCGAAGCCATGATCGCGGCAAACGCCCGCTCCCGTGAAACCGCATCCATGGCCTTGCTGTCATCCAGTCCCGGCGGCATCGCATCCGGGTTCAAAATGACCGCCGCCGCAACGACCGGCCCAGCCCAAGGCCCACGCCCGGCCTCGTCGACCCCGGCAATCGGCCCGCGCCCCAGCGCCAGCTCAACCGCCTCGAGTTCAAACGAAGGCCCCTCGACTAGGTCATCAAATTGCGAATCTCTGCCCATCATGGCTCAGCATCGCCAAGCCGCAGCCGTTCGTCAAAGCCTCCTTTCGATCACGCCACCGCCCGGTCACGCGCGTGCTGTTTTGATCACGTCTCCGACCTCCATGCTATCGCACCCTTCTGCTACAACATCTGATACTGCATCCCAGGCAGCACCGGTCGCTTGAACAAATCCGTCCGCAACGGCTCCCGCCGCTGATCGAGCCCGAGCCGACGCACCGCAAGCCGGAACCGCTGACCAATCTGCTTAGCGTATGGCCCGCTCCCCTTCTGCCGGTGACCAAATTCCGCAATGTAATCCTGCCCGCCATGCATCGACCGCAACAGAGCGATCACCCGGTTTGCCCGGTCAGGAAACTCAGCCGCGAGCCACTCCCTGAACAACTCTTTCAATTCCAATGGCAGCCGCAGCATCACATACCCCGCCTGCGTCGCCCCCGCGTCCTTAGCCGCCGACAATATCCGCTCGATCTCGGGGTCCGTCAGTCCCGGTACGATCGGCGCAACCATCACCGCCGTCGGCACGCCCGCCTCACTCAACTGCCGCACCGCCTCAAGTCGCTTCATCGGCGTCGCAGCCCTTGGCTCCATCGCTCGCGCGATCTTCCGATTAAGCGTCGTCACCGACAATGCTACCTTGACCAGCCCGCGTGCAGCCATCGGTGCCAGAATATCGAGATCGCGCACCACCAGCGCTGATTTGGTTACGATCCCAACCGGATGATTGGCCCGCGATAGTACCTCCAGGATTGCCCGCGTAATCTTCCGCTCTCGCTCGATTGGCTGGTAGGGATCCGTATTTGACCCAAGCGCAATCGTCGACACGTCGTAACGCGGATGAGCGAGCGTCCGCTCAAGCACTTCCGCCGCATTCACCTTGGCATACAGCTTGGTTTCAAAATCCAGCCCTGGCGAATGCCCCAGATAAGCGTGCGTCGGGCGTGCATAGCAATACGTGCAGCCATGCTCGCACCCCCGGTACGGATTGATCGACTGATCAAACGAAATATCGGGACTATCGTTCTTGCTAATGATCGTGCGGGCGGTTTCATTCAGCACCTCCGTCTTGAAAGCATCCAGCGTCGCAAGGGTATCCCACCCATCGTCGACGTCTTCGCGCTTGTCCCGGTCGAAACGCCCGGAAGCATTCGTCAACGCTCCCCGTCCTCGGCGGCGCTCGCTGTCAACCACCTCCCCCGCCATGACTCGCTCCTCATGAACCCAATAAAACTGACTAACACACCAAAAAGAACTTTACAAGAACATAATTAGATCATAAAAGAACAAACAACAGGACTTCATTAATCGGCGCCAACACCGGGGATCACACCCTAAATGCTTATCGCGGCTCAAGTATCGCACCTAACGAGGGTCCGGCGCCCAATAGCGCAATCATATCGCGCCTTCGCGTGCTTGCCGGGTGCGCCCGACCCGTGCAAAACAGATTTCATGATCTCCGTCATCATTCCCACACTGAACGCGGCGGCGACCCTGCCATCGACGCTCGAAAGCCTGATACCGGCGGCCGTTCAAGGTCTCGTGCGTGAAGTGCTGATTGTCGACGGTGGCTCAACCGACTCCACACTAAAAATCGCCGACGGCTATGGCGCGAGCACTATTTCCGGCGGCCCGCTTCGCGCCAGTCAATTGATGATCGGAGCCCAGCAAGCCCGTTTTTCCTGGCTGCTCGTTATCGATCCCGACTGCGTCCTCGACCCCGGCTGGGAGCGCGAAGTCGGCCACCTGATCGGCAAGATTGAGGACGGCAATCGAGTCCCAACTGCTGCCGTTTTTCGCTTCGCCCTGGACGATACCGGCATCGGGCCAAGAGCAACCGAATGTCTTGCCCGCTGGAGTGCTGCACTCCTGGGGCTTGCTCACGCCGAACAGGGCCTGCTCATCGCGCGCACACTTTACGCCGAGGTCGGTGGCTTCAAACCATACCCATTACTCGAAGGTGTCGACCTCTCGCGACGCGTCGGCCGCCGCCGCCTGCTGACCTTGCGAACCACCGCAGTCAGCAACGCAAATCGTTATCGCCAGGAAGGTTACATTCGCCGCTGCTTGCGCTATTACGGCTGCCTTGGACTCTTCACGCTTCATGTACCTATGGAGCGCATCGCGTCCCTGCTCGGACCGCCGCCCAAACCGGCCCCGGCATCTGAGACATAGCTTATGAAGAGCGCTTCAAACTGAGCCTTCAACTCGGGAACATCCCCATGTCTGACATCAGCCGCCGCTCCGTCGTGATCTCCGCCGCCACCGCCGCAGCCGTTTTCGGCCTGAACAAGCCAATCTCGTTCATGTCGAACGCCTTTGCTCAAGATGCAGCCCCTCTCAAAGGCTTCCATAAATTCAAAGCCGGCGACATCGAAGTCACCACGATTTACGATGGGGTAAACGTAAAGCCCCACGACGCGGGCTTCATCAAGAACGCCTCGATCGATGACACCAAGCAAGCCCTCCGCGCCAGTGGCCAGGCCGACGACGCCGTCCGCATTCCCTTCACCGTGACGGTCGTGAAAATCGGCGGCAAGACCGTGATGTTCGACAGCGGAACCGGCGCCCAGCTGGCCCCGACTGCGGGTCTCATGGCCGCAAACATGGCAGCCGCCGGCATCGATCCGGCAAAAATCGATACCGTCATCATTACCCACTTCCATCCCGACCACATCTTCGGCCTGATGGCCAAGGAAACCAACGCCCAAACCTACCCCAACGCTCAGATCATTGTTCCTGCTGCCGAAATGGCGTTCTGGGGCGACGCTGGCGTATTCGCCAAGCTGCCCGAAGGCGCGCACGGCCTCGCCAAGCGCATCCAAGCAACGCTTAGCGTTTGGAAAAACGTCACAATTGCGGAAGGAGATCGCGAAGTCGCCCCAGGCATCACCGCCGTCTCTGCATTCGGACATACGCCGGGCCACACCGCCTACGTCATGGGGTCCGGCAAGGACCAGATCATGGTGCTCTCCGACACCGCCAACATCCCGGCGCTGTTTGTAAAAAACCCCGGCTGGCACGTCCAATTCGATCGCGATCCCGTCCTGGCCGAAGCCACCCGCCGCCGCCTCTTTGATCGCGCCGTCGCCGACAATGCCCTAATCACCGGCTATCATTTCGGCATGCCGGGGGCTGGCCGCATGGTCAAAGACGGCAATGGTTATACGTTTGCACCCGTCGCTTGAGACAAGGACAACAGCACGAAACACGGATTGTCCGGCTCGCTCCGCGATGAGGCAGCCGGACGGCAATTGCCACGATACCAAACCGCACAAGTACTAATACCGTCGCGCAGAAGTTCTGACTCTTTGGTTCGTCGGCTGCGCGACGGTATTCTCCTTTGTTTGCGCGTGGCCGCCCCACCAACCCCACGCGCGGATACCAGCGCGCATAAGTCAGAACTTATGCCCGTTGGTATAACGTGTGCAGTTTGGAATCCGCGAGCGGGGTTGCCAAGCCGCACGCGCCTCTTACCAAAGGCGACGTTACCAAAGGCGACGCAGCGTCACGCTTTGCGTGCTGATACACAAAGCGCAAAACAAGGAGAATACCAACCTGCGCCGATCAAGAGCATGAGTCAGTATCCGTGCAGGTTGGTATTTGTTGGCACTTCAACAACGAAAGTGGAATAATCAGTCGTCTGTGGCGTTGTCGCCACTTCAGCAAATCTCAATTCACAATGGCGACCGAGGTGACGAGTGATCAAACGTCGACTGAGCCACCTTCCGCGATTGCCCCACAAGCCCAAGCCAAAGAAGACCACGGCCACCAAGCGCACACCCTCGCTCCAAAAACACATCGAACGAGAACTCGCCGAAGGCGAACTGTTCAATGCGCTCGACGGCGTTCACGACGGTTTACGGTGTTCGTCCAATCGCGGCATGATTTCCACGAAATTGCAGGGCCGGTGACGGTTGTCAAATTGCCATTTGAGAATACCGTTCCACGCATCACGGCAAGCACCCGGCGACCCCGGCAGACAGAAGATATACGTCTCGCGGACGAGCCCCGCGCACGCCCGTGACTGGATCGTGGAGGTCTCGATCTTCTGATACGACTGCAGATGAAAAATGATCGAAAACCCATCGATGGTTTTTTCAAAAAGCGGCATGATCGCTTCCGGCGTCACATCGCGCCCGGTGAACCCCGTCCCGCCCGTCGAAATCACGGCATCGATCAAAGGATCGTCAATCCAAGACATCACCTGCGCCCGGATGCCATCGACATCGTCGCGAACGATGGCTCGGCCAGCGACCACATGTCCCGCCTCGCCGATCATCGCAACAAGCGTGTCACCCGACGTGTCGTCGGCGAGTTTGCGCGTGTCCGACACGGTCAGAACCGCTATTCTAACGGGCAAAAACGGGCGCGATTCGTCTATTTTGGGCATGGGACGATCCTGGCGAAAAGCTCACGATCATCTTATCCCCGTTGGGCCACGACGCGAGCAATTTTCTGCTGCAGCGGTCAGCCGACTATCGCGGTCAACCCTTGCTGGGCGAAGCACCCCCTCTGCGTCAGCAGCAGACCGCCAGCGTGGTGCCGACGCGGGCGCCGGACGAAAAAAGGCTCGACCTCCTTCAGGTCTGGCCTTTTGAAATCAAAAAAAAAAGCGGCCAGCGCACGCTCGTCGAAATCAAGCAACCCTGGCCTCGGTAAACTTTGTCCGCTTGAATGCATCGTCGTGACTGGTCCGCACAGGAATACACACGTCGCACCGCAACAAATCGATGGCCTGTTCGCCGGGATTGTCGAAATACACCGTCATCAACGGCCGACGTCGGTCAGCAAGCAAATTCGCCTGCTTTGCAAGCCACCGGTCGCGAACCAGCACAATCGACGACCTGACCGTCCGATACGAACCGACATGACGCATCCGCGCAAAAGCGCCGCCCGGCAATGTTTGAAACGGCAGCGCATCATCGCGGGGCGAAACGAACCCCTCAGGCAACACGATGCAAGCATCGTAACGGCATTCACTTGCGGGCGTCGACCCGGGATGATCGTGCGCCAACCCGTACCCGCAGTCGATCTGCAGGCGGATTTTCTGCCGCGCAATCCACGCCAGCATTTCCTTCCAGGCAGCTTGGGACGAAGTTCCGTAAGGCCCGATGGAGCGGACAAAAACGACCTGCCTGGGTCTCATGTACACAACGCCTGCACGCACGGTGATAACTTTCGCTAAACGAATGACGGTTGTGCACAACGTACACGTGCGCTCATTGTTCAGGAGTTAATCCAAAACAATTGTTGGTATTGATGTTGAAAAAAGTCTTTCAGGCTGCAGCAAAACGAACGGCCACTCAATCCGCGCAGGCAAACACTCAGGCATGCAAGCACAGAGCAAGTGGCCAGCCCTTGCTGGCCGGAGCGCCGAACAGGCGTCGGCGCAAGCGCCGGACTGAACAAGCGCCGGACTCAAAATGGCTGACCTCCTTCAGGTCACCCAGTTTGAAAGCAAAAAAGACGGCCAGCCCTTGCTGGCCGAAGCGCCGAACAGGCGCCGGCGCGAGCGCCGGACTCAAACTGACTGACCTCCTTCAGATCAGCCCGCTTGAAAGTGAGAGCAAATCTTTCCAGACTTGCCGCTTGGATGCCGGCGCCCGCAACACATAAGCTGGATCGAGCATTGCGATTGCTTTGATTTTCCGCCCCGCGACCTCAATCTCGCGCCACTTGCCACGCACCTTCATGATCCCGTCGCTGGTTGATAACAACTGCCGGGCCGCCGCATCACCCAAAGCCACCACAACGTCGGGGGCAACGAGTTCGATCTGCCGGGCGAGAAACGGCGCACATGCCGCCACCTCCTGCGCCGTTGGCTTACGATTTCCCGGCGGACGCCAGTAAACCAGATTGGTCAGGTGGACATCGGCCTCCCCCAGCGAAATCGCGGCCAGCATCTTGTCAAGCAACTCACCTGGCGGCCCGGCAAACGGCTTGCCTTCAAGATCCTCGTCCCGCCCCGGCGCTTCTCCGATCACCATAACGCGCGCCTTTTCAGCGCCCCGATATAGGCAGAGGTTCTTGGCCGTCGCCTTCAGTGCGCATCCCTCGAACGCCGCGAGCGCCGCGACAAGTTCAGCTAGCGTGTTCGCCTCAACCTTGATCCGTCCTGCACCAGACCCCGGCGCAACAGCCCCCGCCCCAGCGAAAGACCGGACGTTGGAAGGCGCGCGAACCGCTGGCGAAGGCCGCACACCTTGCGGCGGCGGCCTCGGTCCGGTCGAAGCACCACCCGTTGCTGCCTGAAAAGTCCCCGCTGCCTGACGGCTGACGGGTGCGGCCCGGGTCGGGGCGTCCGGCATCTCAAAGCCCGCCCCCGGCGCGACATCGCCCCGCGCCCGCCAATCGACCGGCGTCTCGTCGAGCACGGCGCTCACCCCCATCTCGCGATACCACGCGAGGAGAGCAGCCAGCCGCTGCGGGTTGGTATTCGTTTGGTTCATGCAATCCAGCATAGCCGCCACCTCTCGAAAGGGCAGCATTGAATTATGAATTGCGCGCGGGGTTGCCTCGCCGCGTGGCGATCTTTTAGTTCGATGCAGCGTCACGCCCCGCGTGCACACGCACGACGCGCACAGCAATGAGTGCCATTTACGAAACGCCACAAGTTGTCCTTATGGGCAACCCCAACCCGCTTGACGGTTTCAACCAGCCCGACCTAACTGCCGTATTGCTTCATCGAGCGTTGCCGACCCGCCCGCCAAACATCCGACAGGACCCACGCCATGGAACGAAACGGAGCCCCCAATTCGCCGCGCGAAGCAACCGACCTCCCGCCGCGCGAAGCGATGGACTTCGATGTCGTCATCGTCGGCGCAGGCCCCTCGGGTCTTGCCGCCGCTATCCGATTGAAGCAAATCGCCATCCAAAGCGGTAACGAGATTTCCGTCGTCGTCTTAGAAAAAGGAGCCGAAGTCGGCGCGCACATCCTCTCCGGCGCCGTCATTGATCCCGTCGGCCTCAACAAGCTCATCCCCGACTGGAAGGTGCTCGGCGCGCCCGTCGAAACCGAAGTAACACAGGACAAATTCCTCTATCTCGGCCACTCCGGCGACGTTACCTTGCCGAACTGGCTCATGCCGCCGCTGATGAGCAATCACGGCAATTACATCGTCAGCCTCGGCGCGCTGACCAAATGGCTGGGTGAACACGCGGCCGAACTCGGCGTTGAAATCTATCCAGGCTTTGCCGCCAGCGAAGTCGTCTACAACGATGACGGCTCGGTTGCAGGCGTCGCAACCGGCGACATGGGCCTCGACCGCGAAGGCCACCCCAAGGACAGCTTCGTGCGCGGCATGGAATTGCGCGGCAAGTACACCTTATTTGCCGAGGGCGCACGCGGCTCGCTGACCAAACAGCTCGTCAAGAAATTCGACCTCTCCAAGGGCCACGAACCGCAGAAATACGGCATCGGCCTCAAAGAACTCTGGCAGGTCAAACCAGAAAACCACAAAAAGGGCCTGGTCCAGCACTCGTTCGGCTGGCCGCTCGACAACTCCACCGGCGGCGGCTCGTTCCTGTATCACTACGGCGACAATCTCGTGGCCGTCGGGTTCGTGCTTCACCTCAACTACTCAAACCCCTACCTCTCGCCCTACGACGAGTTCCAGCGCTTCAAAACCCATCCAGCCATCGCCCCTGTTTTCGCGGGCGGCCGCCGCATCTCATACGGTGCCCGCGCCATCACCGAAGGCGGCTGGCAATCCCTGCCCAAACTCGCTTTCCCCGGCGGCGCGTTGCTTGGTTGCGGAGCCGGCATGGTCAATGTTCCCCGCATCAAGGGCAGCCATAACGCCATTCTCTCGGGGCTAGCCGCAGCAGACGCCGCCGCCGCCGCCATGAAGGCGGGCCGTGCCCACGATGTGCTTGAAAGCTATGAAACTGAAGTCCGCACCGGCCCGATCGCCGCCGATCTCAAACCCGTCCGCAATGCCAAACCGATGTGGTCCAAACTCGGAACTTTCCTCGGCATCGCGCTCGGCGGCTTAGACATGTGGGCCAACACGCTCATCAAGGGGGTCGGCTTCGGCTACACCTTGAAACACAACAAGCCCGACAGCCAAACGCTGAAGAAAGCCGCCAAAGCCAAGCCCATCGCCTATCCAAAACCCGACGGCGTCTTGACCTTCGACAAGTTGACCAACGTCTCGTTCTCGGCGACCAACCACGAGGAGGAACAGCCGGTTCACCTCAAACTCGCCGATCCGGGTATTCCGGTGAACATAAACCTCCCCGAATATGCCGAACCGGCCACCCGCTACTGCCCGGCGGGCGTTTACGAAATCCTGACCGATG
>JANOVN010000397.1:0-6680 GCA_031417455.1 Hyphomicrobiaceae bacterium
GAAACGCCCCGTTGTTACCACGACGAAACGCTAAATCGATTCGCGAGCCCGAGGATCGACCCGCCCCATCAAAGCGCTTAACAACTTGGGAAAAACAGAAATGTTCAGGACCGGCGTCCGACTTCACGCGTCAGCGTAGGGGAGCAACGCGACCCGCGGCGAGCCGCGCCCCGTCATTGCAACGCGATGCATTATATCGACGGAGCGCCTTCAGCGCGTGAACGTCAAGCAGTGGAGGCCTCGCCCGGAATCGAACCGGGGTGCGCGGATTTGCAGTCCGCTACGTCACCACTCCGCCACGAGGCCAACTCTTCAAACCACCGGTGGTGCCGGTGGCCGATCTGTGACGCGAATAGCTCGCAAATTCAGCAGAAGGGGGCGCATAACACGATCCATTGCGCCACACAAGCCAACAACAATACGTCCAAGGTACGCAATAGCGCGGGATTGACCCTGGCAGTATGATCGTCCACACGACAATCCTGAAGCCACACGATTTCCCGCTTCCTAGACACCGCTTCGAGGTATCGCCATGACCGACTGCGCTCTGCAACGTACCAATATGGTTGAAAGCCAGATCCGGCCCAGCGACGTCACTGACCGGCGCATCATGCGCGCCATGGCGGACTTGCCCCGCGAACGCTTCGTGCCAGCGTCCCTGGCCACGCTTGCCTATATGGACGAGTCGATCTCCCTTTATGATGTTGGCCATCGCGGCCCCGCACGCCACATGCTCAGCCCCCGCACTCTGGCCAAACTCATCCAACTTGCCCAAATAGAATCGACCGACCGAGTCCTCGACGTCGGTGCCGGCCGTGGCTACGGCGCCGCAGTCTTGGCTCGTTTAGCCTGGACGGTGGTCGCCCTGGAAAGCGATAACGACCTTGCCGCCGCCGCTAAGCTTGCCCTCGCAGCCGACAAAAACGTCACCGTCCTGCCAGGCGCCCTGCAAACGACCGCCGCAACGCAAGGCCCTTTCGACGTCATCGTCCTTGAGGGCGCCATTTGCGAACGCCCAGACGGCCTGCTGTCACAACTAAAGCCCGGCGGCCGCCTTGTCGCCATCCTTAACGAAAGCGGTGTCGGCCGCGCCACAGTCTGGGTGCGCCAAGGCGACACTTTCGGCCAGACTACCGCCTTCGAAGCCGCCATCACCCCGCTTCCAGGCTTCGAGCGCGCCCCTGCGTTCAGTTTCTAAACCCACAGAATCGGGTTCATGATTCCCGGTTTCGACACTAGGGGTTGAAAAAAAGTAAACTTGTGTGGAGTTTGCGCCACGGACAGCGAACGACATGTGTGCAAGGTCCATATACTCGTTAAAAATCGGGATGGAATCAGTTCATGTTTGCCCAAGGTTCGTTTTGGCCGCTTAGGCCCATCCGCGACTCCGACGAGGCGACCAGGAAGCACGTAGTATGATCGATGTCTCAAGCTTGTCGCTGCTGAAGGTCCCCCGTGTGGACCGCCTAATCGGCATGGCTGTCAGCTCGCTCGCACTTTGCGCCGTATGGGGCGCGCCAGGTCATGCCGAAACGCTGCAGAACGCGCTTGCCTCCGCCTATCAATACAGCCCCCAACTCGACGCCGAGCGCGCCCGGTCGCGTGCCATCGACGAAAACGTATCGCAGGCCCACGGTCAATTCCGCCCGACCATCACCGGTAACGGCTCAATCGCCTACCAGAACCAGCAGACGAACCCGAGCAGCCCTAACAACGGTACGACTCACCCCAAGAACGTCGGCATTACCGTCAGTCAGCCGATCTTTCGGGGCTTTCGCTCGATCAACGGCGTCAACGTCGCCGAAGCCCAGGTCCGCGCCGAACGCGAAACGCTTCGCAACACCGAACAGGTGATCCTGATCGGTGCGATCACGGCGTTCATGGACACCGTCCGCGATCAGGCCATTCTGAAGTTGCGCGAGAACAACCAGAAAGTGCTCGCCGACACCCTGAAATCGACCCAAGATCAATTCCGGGTCGGCGAAGTCACGCGCACCGACGTCGCCCAGGCCGAAGCAAGCCTTGCCGCCGCAGTGTCGGCTATCGAGCTCGCCAAAGCAAACCTCAAGACCAGCCGCGCCACTTATGAACGCTTCATTGGCCACCCGCCATCCAACCTGACGGAACCCAAGCCGCTGTCGAAAATGCTGCCCAAAGGCGTCAATGACGCCGTCGGCATCGCCACCCAGGAAGCCCCCGCCGTCGTTGCCGCGCTCTACAACGAGCAATCCGCACGCTTCAATGTCGAACTGATCCGCGGCGAACTCTTGCCGACCCTCAGCGTCCAGGGCACCTATAACGACAACTTCGAACCTTCAAAGCAGGTCGAAGAATCGCGCGTCGCAACCGTGACCGGCCAGTTGACCGTCCCCATCTACGAACAGGGCATCGTCTACTCTCGCGTCCGTCAGGCTAAGCACACCCAGGTGGCAGCCCTTCAGGAAATTCAACGCACCAAGACCGAAGCGCAAAACAGCGCCGTCGCTGCCTTCTCCCAACAGCAAGCCGCACGCGCCCAGCTATCGTCCGACAAGACCGCCGTTGAATCCAACCGGATCGCGCTGGCCGGCGTCCGCGAGGAAGAAAAGGTCGGACAGCGCACCAAGCTGGACGTCCTCAACGCCGAACAGGCCTACTTGAATTCACAGGTCAACCTCGTCACCACCCGCCGCAACGTGATCGTCAATGACTACACCTTGCTGCAGGCGATCGGCCGCCTCAACATGCAGGAGTTGGGTGGTTCGAGCGAAATCTACGACGTCGAAGCGCATTATTTCGAAGTCCGCCGCAAATGGTGGGGCTTGGACATCACCCATGCCGATGGCCGTCGCGAGCACTTGGACGCGTGGCGCACCCATGGTGAAGCACACGAATCGATGAAATAGTTTTGGTTGTTCCCCCGTTTGATGGCATAGCTTGCCACATCCCCGCCTTTGACGGGACTTATCGGTTTATCCAGCGGTGCTGGACCAACGCGTGAGACGCGCTCGGGGCTAGGGCCAACAACCAGTCGATTACAACGCCACAGCGAAGGTTAAGTCATGAACCGACGGGAAACGGCCGAAGAGCCGAGCATGGAGGACATTCTTGCCTCAATCCGGAAGATCATTGCAGATGAGCCAGCGGTTTCTGCCGCCCCGCCTCTGCCGTTGCCGAAACTATCCCCAGTCGGCTTTTCCCCCGCGACTCCCAAAGAACCACAACCCTCTCTCACGGCGCCGCAGCCCTCGTTGACGGCGCGGCTCAAGGACGTCTTCGGTCCCGGCAGCATTGTCCCCGGTGATCGTCACGACAACCAGCACGCGCCAAAGCCTCTACCTGCTGCCCGTCCGATCCGCTCCGTCATGGATGACGACCTCGGCGACCTGTTGGCCGACACGCCCCCCCCATCGCCACCTAAGCCTGCTACAGCTGCCAGACCCGCGCCCACCGTCATCGCCCAACCACCTGCACGTTCGCGCCCGTTTCCGCTCGATAACGCCGCTGCTGATCTGTTGTCTGGACGCGCGACGAACGCCACCCCGCAGGGCGCGCCTGCAAGCGACACCGCGCGCGCGTCAATGCCGCCTCAATCGGCGCAGTTTCCCCCGAACGCCCGCCTGACCGAATTGCGACCGACGCCGCAAACGCAGGCTACCGCATTGTTCGATACGTCCCCCTCCTTCCCGCCTCAGTCCGCTCCCGAGCCAGCGCCCCAATCTCGACCAGAAGCAACCCGTCCGGCCCCTGTCGTCATCGCGGCCATGGCGCCGATGGAATACCGCCCCTTGCCGGCTGCCCGCCCGTTCAGCTTTGCCCCCGCTGCACCAGTCGCGGCCCCTGCACCGCTGACGGCATCCCCGGCGGCACCCGAACCTCTGGCTGCCCGCCCGGAACCCACCGTCCTTGCGTCGTCAGGCCCGGTATCGTTTTCCCCGGCCCCGCTTCCACAAGCCGACCCAGCCGCACCCGCTCCCGTTGCGCAGCCGTCCGTTGGAGCAGCCATTCCTCCACCGGTCTGGGAAGCCCCAGTTACGGAAGCCCAAACCAAGTCGGCTGGCGTCCCGGCCTCGACGCTCGACTTCTTGTTGCCGACTTCAAGGCTAGCTGATACCGCGCCCCTCGCATCGGCACCGGCCCAACTGGACTCTCTGCCTGTCGCTCCCATCATTGTGGCATCCAACCTCGATTTTTTGAAACCTGCTCCCCAGACGATCGAAAACAGGCCGGTTGAAGCGCTGGTTGAGCCCCTGCCCGTTGCCGTCGTGCAACCCGCACCGGCCCTCGCCGCTGTAGCAGCTGCGCCCTCGCAACCAGCACCCGCTGCTTTGGACGCCGTCAAAGCCGCTCCCGAAGTGCTCGCATCGCAGTCCTCCCCGGCGGCCCCCATCGCTGCTGCCCCGGCCAACGCCCCATCGCCAACCGTCGACCCATCAATCGCAGTTGCCTCCGCCCTCGGTGCGCTGGCTGCTGGGCTTGCCGCCTCAAGCCGTGAGCCCGTTCCCGAGATCATCGTTACCGCTATTGATGTCTCACCTCCCCAGGACTCATCTCCCCAGCCCACACTTCCCAACGTCTCCCCTGCCGGGGCCGATGCCTCCCCACAGGACAGACCCGGCGCCACGACCTCGGTCGCAACCTCAACCGGCGACTCCGTTTTCTCCTCGCCTGCCAACTTCGCCGGTGGCTACGAGTTGAAGCCGATATCGACCAGCACGCTCGACGATACCGCCGCCGAACTCTTGCGCCCGATGCTGCGCCAATGGCTCGACGACAACATGCCTCGCATCGTCGAACGCGCTCTGCGCATCGAACTAACTGACGCCGTCACCGTCGCGGCCAAATCAGATGGTGGAAAATAGCGCTCACGTACGCTGACCATTCTCGTCAATATAAGGGCACCCTGCGGTGCCCTTTATACATTCAGCGGAGAAGTTCTTACTTATTCGCTGAATGTATACGCGCGTGGGGTTGCCTCGCCGTAGGCGATCTTTCAGATCGACGCGGCCACGCGCAAGCAAAGAGATTTGCGACACCACACCGGCTTGCCATTTGCGCCTCAAAGCGCGAAACCTAGCCCCCTCGATCTTTTACTTCAGGAAAACCGAACTCCAATGCTGGAAAAGACGTTCCAACCGGCGGCCATCGAGCCGCGCATCGCTGCCGAATGGAACAAGGCACAAGCCTTCAAAGCGGGTCGACTGTCCCAGGCTGGCGGCGTCAACGGCGCGCCCTATTGCATCGTCATTCCCCCGCCCAACGTCACCGGCTCGCTTCACATGGGCCACGCCCTGAACAACACCCTGCAAGATGTGTTGATCCGCTTTGAGCGCATGCGCGGCAAGGATGTCTTGTGGCAGCCCGGCACCGACCATGCCGGCATCGCGACTCAGATGGTCGTCGAGCGCGAACTCGCCAAGAACAAGGAACCCGGACGCCGCGAATTAGGCCGTGAAAAGTTCTTGGAAAAAGTCTGGGCCTGGAAAGCCGAAAGCGGCGGCCAGATCGTCAACCAGTTGAAGCGCATGGGCGCGTCCTGCGACTGGAGCCGCGAACGCTTCACGATGGGCCAAAAGGATGCGCCCAACGACCCGATGGTTGCCGCAGTCACGAAGGTGTTCGTCGATCTCTACAACAAGGTCGACGCAGATGGCAAAAGGCTGATTTACAAGGACAAGCGCCTCGTCAACTGGGACCCCAAGTTCCAGACCGCCATCTCCGACCTGGAAGTCGTGCCCACCGAAGTCAAGGGCCACCTCTGGCACTTCCGCTACCCGCTCAAGGGCGTCGCATTCAACGCAGACGATCCCAAAACTTTCATCGTCGTCGCCACCACGCGCCCCGAGACCATGCTGGGCGATACAGCCGTCGCCGTCCACCCAGCGGTTGGCCCCTATCACCACCTGATCGGCAAGGCCGTCGTCCTGCCGCTGGTTGGCCGCGAGATACCCATCATCGGCGACGACTACGCCGACCCGGAAAAGGGCTCCGGCGCGGTCAAGATCACACCCGCCCACGACTTCAACGACTTCGAAGTCGGCCGCCGCCACAACTTGCCCCAGATCAACGTCATGGATGCGTTCGGCAAAATCGCTGGCACGCAAACGCCCTATGACGGCCTCGACCGTTTTGAGGCCCGCAAGCGCATCGTCGCCGATTTCGAAGCGCAGGGGCTGCTCGAACAGATCGAGGACCACCTCCACACCGTCCCCCACGGCGACCGCTCCGGCGTCCCCGTCGAGCCGTGGCTGACCGAACAGTGGTATTGCAACGCCGCCGAACTCGCCAAACCCGCGATGGCGGCAGTCCGCGATGGCCGCACCGAGTTCGTGCCCAAAAACTGGGAAAAAACCTACTTCGAGTGGATGGAAAACATCCAGCCCTGGTGTATCTCCCGCCAACTCTGGTGGGGCCACCAGATTCCAGTTTGGTACGGACCGAAGATAAAGTTAGACGAGCAAGGTAAGTTTGCAGGTGCTTCGTTCCGACCTGAAGACCTAAATGTTTTTTGTTGCGGGTCAGAAGCAGACGCAATTAAGGAGGCCGAAAAGCTCTACGGGACGCGCGTGACTGTCTTGCCAACACAATCCGACGCTCGCGAAGATTTTGAAAAGCGTTTCGATGAGGCCCGCCTGGAGAAGCTGAGTCAAGGAGGTCAGCGGGGCGTTCCACTTTTCCGCGACCCCGACGTCCTCGACACC
>JANOVN010000398.1:0-5669 GCA_031417455.1 Hyphomicrobiaceae bacterium
GACCGGCGAGACCGAAGCACAAATTCTTGGCGCTTATCCGCAGCTTGAATCCGATGATGTTCGTGCGTGTCTGGCGTACGCGGCTGAGGTGGCCCGCGAACGAATTTTGCCTATTCCGGCCGCATAAAGGATCTCCTGCGATTGCTGGAGACACGGCCTGTCCGAGGTGAGCTTTGGATCGTTCAGCCAGGCCGGGTTTGGATCCGCGCGAGAGATTAGCGCGGCAGAGTGCAGATTTCTTTGGTTTTACCGCCGTGCTTCATTCGCCATCATGACCACCAATCCCGCGAGAGCGGTGCCGATGAACCAACGCTGGGCTATGAGACGATGGCTTGTTTGAGATGGCGCGATGGTTCATAAAAACCTTCCGTAGGGCAGCATTTTGATTGGGGACATACATGGTGATGCGCAGATTGGTGCCGGGTGGCGCACTTTTGGGTTTATTGGCTTTAATGGCGTTTGGTGCACACGCCGTGGCGCAGGACAAGCCTGCACCTGCTCCCCATTCGGAAGAAGCAAAACAGATCGAGGGGGAAAAGGCGTTCGAGGCCGCCCTCAAGGCGCGTACGGTGGGGCCGGCCGAGGTGGCGTTACTGACCCAGGCCGTCTTGAAGGTGCCGGCGGGGTACGCTTTCATCCCCAAGGCCGAGGGCGACCGGCTGATGCGCGCGATGGGCAACCGGACCGGTTCGAATTTCCTCGGGCTCGTGACGCAGACCGAGGCCATCGAGTGGTTTGCGACCCTCGTCTACAACAGTTCGGGTTATGTGCGCGACGACGACGCCAAAGTGTGGAAGGCGGACGAACTCCTGCAATCCCTCAAGGATGGGACCGAGGAAGGCAACAAGGACCGGGCGTCGCGCGGGTTCCCGCCGATTGAGATCACGGGGTGGGTCGAGCCGCCGAAGTATGCGAGCGACACGCACCGGCTGGTGTGGGCGGCGCACGTCCGGCAAAAGGCGGCGACCCAAGGCGGATCGGTCAACTACAACACCTATGCGCTTGGCCGCGAAGGGTATTTCGAGCTGAACATGATCGGCGCGGAAGATGTGATCGTGCGGGAAAAGGGCCGCGCGCAGGAACTTCTGGCCGCGCTCAACTATGTGCCGGGCAAGGCGTACGGCGATTTCCAAGCCGGGACCGACAAGGTTGCAGAGTACGGACTGGCGGCGCTCGTCGCAGGGGTCGCTGCAAAAAAGCTTGGGATGTTTGCGTTGCTGGCGGCGTTTTTTGCCAAGTCGGCTAAGCTCATTTTGATTGCGCTGTTTGGCGGCGTGGCGGTGATCGGGCAGTTTTTCAAGCGTAAGCCACCGGCGGAATGATCGGAGCCAGATGAAAACGCTATTCGTGCTGCTGAATGCGTCGAAGTTCGGCCCGGCGCTGTGGTCGTCGCTCAGTATCGTCGCGTCGATCTGGGCGTATGCGCTGCTGTATGGGTGGCGGTTCGCGGCGGGGTTCGTCGGGCTCATATTCATACACGAAATGGGGCATTATCTGGCGGCGATGCGGCGCGGGTTGCCGGTCAGCCTGCCGATGTTCATCCCGTTCTTGGGGGCGTTCATCGCGTTGAAGGACCAGCCCAAGGACGCGGAGACGGAAGCCTATGTCGCCTATGCGGGACCGCTGGTCGGGTCGCTCGCCGCGTTCGCGTGTTACTACGTGTGGCGCAATGGCGGGGGGCCGATCTGGCTTGCGTTGGCCAACAGCGGATTGATCTTGAACCTGTTCAATCTCATTCCGCTGTCGCCGCTGGATGGCGGGCGGATCACGGCGGTGCTGTCGCCGCGGATCTGGTTTTTGGGCGTGCCGATCCTGCTGGGGGTGTGGTCGTATTTCCCAAGCCCGATGCTGATCCTGATTGCGGTGTTTGCGTTACCACAGCTGCTGGCGGCTTGGCGGTATGATCCCAAGGCTCCCGACAATATTGCGTATTACAATGTGCCGCTGAGTGTGAAGCTTGAGTATACGACACTGTATATCGGGCTCGCCGTGATCCTCGGGCTGATGATCAATGAGTTGCATAATACCAACCCGCAGAAGTTTTAACATGCGTGACGCCGCGTCGAGCTGAAAGATCGCCTGCGGCGAGGCACCCCCACGCCCGGGTCATACCAGCCCGCAGAAGTTTTGACTCTTCGTTCGACAGGCTGCGGGCTGGTATTCTCTTTGCTTTGCGCGTGGCCGCCCCACCAACCCCACGCGCGGATACCAAACCGCATAAGTCAGTACTTATGCGGTTTGGTATCAGTGGCGCTATCCGTGTTTGCCACTGCTGAGGCAGGCAACGCGCCTACTTCGCGTCGTTCGCGAGGCCAAGTGCAGTCGCGATAGCCCGGAAGACGCGGGTATTCTCCATGTGCCCCCGGAACTGATCCGAGCCTGGCCCGTCCGCCGTCAGGATGACGTCGTCGGCGGCATGGACGCCTCCGGCGACCAGGGTTGGAAGGTTGCCGAGTAGCCGCGTCGCGCCGCCGCTGCATTGCTCTTCGTTCGCCACGAAGTCCGCCCCCTTGTTGGCTTTCTGCGTTGGCCAGGACGGGCTTGGCGAGGGCTTTCCACTCGTGCAGTGGTCGGGAACGCCGCCGAACACCAACGCCAACCGCCGCGATACGTCGACCGATGGGGGATAACCGTCGCGGTCTGGCGGGGGATAATTCGGGAATTTTGCGTCGTAGACTGCCATCTTGTCGCGCAACCGCGTGCCGGGCCGCGCATCATCGATGGTGCCGATGATGGAGATGGGATGGCCGTGGTCGGCCACGACGACGATGAGCGTGTCATTGCGCGTGCCGGCCCAGTCCTTCGCCGCTTTGACGGCGTTGTCGAGCAGGATCGTCTCATAGACGGCGCGCTCCCAGTCGAGGGCGTGGCTGAACTGATCGATGCGGCCGGATTCCACCATCAATAGGAAGCCGTCGTTTTTGCGTGAAAGGATGTCGATGGCCGATCGCACCATGTCGGGCAGATCGGGCTGATCGGGATAGGCTTTCACCGACCCCCCCTTGGTGAACCGTCGGTCGAGGACGCCATCCATGTTGGAGGGATGGAACAGCCCGAGCAATCGTGAGACGGACGGGTCGCGCGCCTTTTCCGTCAGCTCGGACGCGGTCGTTGCATAGGGATAGCCAAGGTCGCGGAAGCGGGCAATGTAGTCGGTCTCGTCGTTGCGCTTGGACCCTTTGGCTGATGCTGGCTCAAAGAACGCGCGTCCGCCGCCCATCAACACGTCGGGCTTGGCATCAAACAGCATGGCGGCGATTTCGCTGCGTGTCGCGCGGCTCACGGTGTGGGCCACCATGGCGGCCGGTGTCGCATCGACGACTTCGGTCGTTGTCACGATGCCGACCGCAAGGCCCAGGTGGCGCTTCACGAGTTCCGAAAGCGTCTCGACACGGGGATGTTCAAACTGCGATTTATTGCTGGCGCAGTAGACGCCCATCGCGCCGCCGCAGGTTTTGTGACCCGTGGTGTAGGCGCTCATCGCGCTGGCGCTGTCGGTCACGATCGAGTCGATTGCTGACGTCGAGACCATCGCCATGTGCGCCATGTCGTCCATGGCGAGTTGCCCGCTGTAGCGGCCGCTCGCAATCTGCTTGGACAGCATGCGGGCTGCCGTGCGATGGGCGACCGACATGCCGTCGCCGATGAAGAGGATGACGTTTTTTGCGACACGCTGCTTGGTTGCAAACACCTCCCAGGTCGCCGTGATGCGGCCACCCGGCGCGTTGACCTCGACGACATATTGGCCGGCTTTGGGCAGTTCGACATCACGGAGCCAGAGCACGGATCGGCCCCAGTTGTCCTCGTTCACGACGTACGATGGCACCTTGCCGAACACGTCTGCGGGCGAGCGTCCATTGATGGTGACCGACACGTCGGTCTCGGCCAGCACTTTGGGGAATTCGACCTTGAAGTCGAAGCGCGCGCCGGCGAGGATTTCGGCGCGGTCAGCTGGATAAATCGCTTGTGCCGAGACGCTCGCGGCCGACAGCGCCAGGATGGCGACGCATGCGAACGACAACGCGGCTACGAGCGCATGACAACGGTCGCGCAGCGAGAAAGCAGGGGATGGGATCACTTAGTCGTCCTCGCCGGTATCGGCTGCTTCGAACGCCTCGACCTGAGGCGACTTTGCCGGGAAGAAGGTCTTGTCGCCATATCGTTTGACCAGCGCCGGGAGACGGTTGTCGATCAATCTTGAGAGTTTCATCGTGAACACCTCATAGCTGGACGGGTCCAAGAAACCGACCGCCTTGTTCCAGGACTCGACGCTGGTGTAGCCAGCAAATTGCGGTGCTTCGCCTTTGACGAATGCGTTGAGCGCGGTCAGCTTGCCGATCAGCTCGCGATCAAAACGAGAGACCCATTTATCGTAGTTGCCCCGGCTGTCCCAGTTGTTCAGCGTGGCGCCGCCGTTGTCGCGCGCGATAAGCTTCAAGCGCCCGTGCTTATCGCCGGAGGCTTCGAGGTTGTTCCAGAAGCGGTCCCACTGACCCAAGAGACTATCCAACACGAAGATGGTCGAAAGCTGGCGCGCGAGTTCAACGCGGCGCTCGGTTGGCACTTGGGGAAAGCCCGGCTGCCCGCCCAAGATGCCCTCAAGCGGCATTGGCTGGTCGTCGGGCATGCGGCCGGAGGCTTGGATCTGCTGGGCAAGGCCGGTGTTCATGTTGAGCTCGCCCTCGCTTCCCAGCGCGCTCGCGGTGAACATCTTTGTCTTCGGCTTGATGCGATAGATGCCCAGGATCGTATTTGAATTGGACTTGAGCGCGGTCAGCACCAAGTTACGATTGTCGATGCGATCTGGGTCTTCCTCGCGCGTCGCGGTGACCATGGCTTTGAAGGTGGCGGTCGCCTTCGGGCCAAGCTGGTAATAGTCGACCGGGAATGTCAGCCGACTGATGCCGAGGAAGCGCGACAGGCGATACGCGACGACTTCGGCTTCGGGAATCGACGACGGGTTGGTCGGTACGAAGCTGCGGTCCGTGGGGCCGGTGCCCACGCCAATGAACATCCCAATCGAGGAACCACCAGCCGCCGGGCCCTTGTATTCGAGCCTCATTTTAGGATCGTCCAAATCCACCGTCTTCATGTGCGCATCGAAATCGAGGTCGCGCTTCGTCCCCGGCACGCCCTGCGCCGCCGCCGATACAGAGGCTGCCATCAGCAGGGCGCACCACAGGCCACCCGTTTTCAGTCTGCTCATCATCTGCTTGCCCACCCGATGCCATTCCCTGGAAAATACTCACACATTTGCGGCTTAGCATAAATGGTCATCCGGCAAAATGGGAGGCGACGAACTATGACACTCACCGCAAGTCGCTGGATCGGTGTGTCATACCTTGTTGCAGATTGAGTGACAGAAAGGTCGCGACGCTGGCGATGGATTTGGTGAA
Organism: Hyphomicrobiaceae bacterium; assembly: GCA_031417455.1. Classification (GTDB taxonomy): domain Bacteria; phylum Pseudomonadota; class Alphaproteobacteria; order Rhizobiales; family Hyphomicrobiaceae; genus JANXVY01. Next base: position 5,397 of record JANOVN010000398.1, read on the forward strand.
GCTAGGAAGGATTGGTGGGGTGAGGTGGTGACCGCTGCGCGGTCAGCGAGGCCAGCCTCGCGCTCCGCGGGGAAGCACACCCTACCAGACCCAAAAGCATTTTTGGTCTTAATTGGGGGGGGATGAACGGTCCCCATACACCAAGGCCCTCCATGAGGCGGCCATCCAGTGCCACAAACGATGGTCTATCCGCGCTGCCCTGGATGGCCGGGTCAAGCCCGGCCAGGGAGTGGTGGGGAAGAGCTTAACTAAGGAACAATGTTTAAGCGGCAG
>JANOVN010000399.1:0-4319 GCA_031417455.1 Hyphomicrobiaceae bacterium
GCGGGCGACGGCGTCAGCCCGTTCGTCTACGAGTTCATGGTCTTCGTGATCGCGATTTTCGTCGGCTACTTCGTCGTCTGGTCGGTGACACCGGCTTTGCATACGCCGCTGATGAGCGTGACCAATGCCATCTCGTCGGTGATTGTCGTCGGCGCCCTGCTCGCGGTCGGCGTGGCGCTCACGGAATCAGACAGCGTGTTTGCAAAAATCTTCGGCTTCCTGGCGCTGATCATGGCGTCGGTCAATATCTTCGGCGGCTTCCTCGTCACCAGCCGCATGCTCGCCATGTACAAAAAGAAAGACAAGAAGTGAGGGAGTGGGGAATTGGGAGTGGGGAGCTGGCTGCTTTACAGTTCGTGGCCCGCCCTGACGCCCTTCCGATTTCCTAAATCCAACTCCCTATTTCCAACTCCCAATTCCCTGGAGTCTTTATGACCGCCAACCTCGCAGCTATCTTGTACCTGGTCGCAGGTATCCTGTTCATTTTCGCACTGCGCGGCTTGTCGAGCCCGGCCACATCCCGTCAGGGTAACGTGTACGGCATGGTCGGCATGGCGATTGCCATGGGCACGACGCTGACCCAGCTTTCGGCACCCGACAGCTTCTGGACCTGGGCCATCATTCTTGGCGGCGTCGGGATCGGCGGTGCGATCGGCGCGTATGCGGCAAAGAACATCCCGATGACCATGATGCCGGAACTAGTTGCAGCCTTCCACTCGCTGGTGGGTCTTGCTGCCGTGTTTGTGGCCGCTGGTGCGCTGTATGCGCCTGAAGCGTTCGGCATCGGCAAGTTGGGGCAACTCGCCCCCGCACCCCTCGTTGAAATGGCATTGGGTGTTGCCATCGGCGCGATCACCTTCACAGGGTCGATCATCGCGTTTGCCAAACTATCCGGCCGCATGAGCGGCAAACCGATCATGCTGCCGAACCGCCATCTCATCAACGGTGGGCTGGCCCTGCTACTGGTCTACCTTATCTACATGTTCTGCCTTTCGGGCGGTTCGACTCTGCTGTTCTGGGCCATCGTCGTTGTGGCGCTGGTGTTTGGCGGCTTGCTCATCATCCCCATCGGCGGCGCCGATATGCCCGTCGTGGTGTCGATGCTGAACTCGTACTCGGGATGGGCTGCTGCCGGCATCGGCTTCACGCTGGGCAACATCGCGCTGATCATCACCGGCGCGCTCGTCGGTTCGTCGGGTGCGATCCTGTCATACATCATGTGCAAAGGCATGAACCGCTCCTTCATCTCGGTGATTGCCGGCGGCTTTGGCGGTGAAACGGTTGGCCCGGCAGCTGGCACCGGCGAACAAAAGCCCGTCAAGCTTGGTTCGGCCGATGATGCGGCCTATGTGATGAAGAATGCCCAGAAGGTCATCATCGTTCCCGGCTATGGCATGGCCGTCGCCCAGGCGCAGCACGCGCTACGCGAAATGGCCGACACCCTCAAAAAGAACGGCGTCGAAGTGAAGTACGCGATTCACCCGGTCGCTGGCCGTATGCCCGGCCACATGAACGTGTTGCTCGCCGAAGCCAACGTGCCGTATGACGAAGTCTTCGAACTGGAAGACATCAATTCGGAATTCCCGCAGTGCGACGTGGTGTACGTGATTGGTGCCAACGACGTGACCAACCCCGCCGCCGAAGACGACAAGACCTCGCCGATCTACGGCATGCCGGTGCTGCAAGTGTGGAAGGGCGCGACGGTGCTGTTTAACAAGCGCTCGCTGTCATCTGGTTATGCCGGTATCGACAACCCGTTGTTTTATAAAGACAACACCGTCATGGTCCTCGGCGACGCCAAGAAAATGACCGAAGATATCGTCAAGGCGCTGCATCACTGAGACTATTTTTGATTTAGACAGTAGCGCTTACTATACTCCAAATATTCCATGGCCGCCTTTGAGGCGGCCATCCAGCGCCACAAACTCGGACACAGCCGTGTGACCCCCGGATGACCGGGTCACGCCCACGCCTGTCCGGTTCCCGATTTTGCTCGTAGTTGGGCTGCATTGTGTTGAATATATCTTGCGGCTTGGTTGGTTTGCCAGGACACCAAATCCCTCCCACTGTTGTCCCGGACAAGTGCGCCCTGCGCACGCCGATCCGGGATCCTTACGGCGATCATGCAGGTAAAGGCCCCGGATCAGCATAGCTTGCTACGCTCGCAACGCCGTCCGCGGAAGCAGTGGAGGCGACAAAATCAAACCGGACAGCTGTGGGTCACACCTAGCCATGGAGTGGGGTAGAGGCACATTAAAAGCACGCAAGCTGATCGCTGTTGACCAAGGTCATGGTCTTTGAGGCCGCCAATCGCACCGCGGTGATACGTATCCATCGCAAGCAGAACATATAGAAGTTGTGGATTGGTCGTCATTGTTTTGTTTGCTCCCGCTCGATGAACAACCAACGCTGAAAGGAAAATTCGCTCGATTTTAATGACAGTATCTTTAGCAACGGTTGGTCCTGTCGCAATTCAACAAGCCACGGTGGCGGATGCTCGATTTTGTCCGGCATGGGCGCGCCCGTCGCGGGCTCGATGGTGATCTGCTTGAGCCGTACACCGGAGCCGATTTTGGTTGCGAAATCTTCGGGAAATATCTGTTCGGCTTTGCGCCAGCTGCTGTTGGCAGGGATCCAGACGAAATTCGGATAGTATTTGTTGACGGCGACTTTGCCGCGCGCTTGATGGATTTTCCGAGGCCCGAGATTGTAAGCACCCAGTAAAACTTCATCGATCGGATAAATCCCGGCATTGAAATAAAGTGTTTTCCCGCCGATTGTCTTGTCACTGCGCATGAGGCCTATAGTCTGCGCCCGATCACGAGAACTTTTATCGGAAAGGTCGTAAGCGAAGGCCGCAACGACATGGCCATGCGAACCGAGATCGACGATCGGCGCCGTGCCCTTGACTGTCGCGCGCCAAGTCGGCTCCATCGGCTGCCCGGCAGAATAAGTATTGTATGTAACTTCAGCAACGCTCGATGCCGAGTGGACACGCCCGTCGGCTTCAATTTCAACCGTCGTTCGATACCGTAACGTCTTGTGATAAATGAGATTTGTCGCCCATAGATAGATTGGAAACCCCACGAAGGGGGCCGCAATGAGCGCCAGCAGAATGTGCCACCAACGAACTGACGCTAAGAACCCATTCAATTGGAGCTCGCCGCGCATCATGCTACTGCATCTCCGCTCGTCGTGTTCGCAACTAGTTCATGCAGCTTCTGCACGCCGTGCTCGCCATTGGCACCACGCATCATGAGGCTCACGTCACGGCCTTTGAGCGGCCCCTCGGCGACGGCCTTGAGCGCTCCCATGAGGGCGCGGGGTTCGCCGACAAGGTCGATCAGCCAGAGGTGTGGTCCGCTGGTCCATTCGTCGGGTTTGAGACGCATCCCTTGGCCGGTGAAACCAGCGAGCCGCGCGGCCACTTCGCCGGAGACACTGGCCCAGGTCACAACGGCCACCGGTGCGCGCACGCCGTGCTCGGTATGGGTCAGCTCGGCTACATAGTATTGGCCCGTAAGCACGGCTGGCAACACCAGCCATTCAATGTCGGCCAGGGTGTGGAACTTCGTTCCTGGCGACCTCGACATCACAACGACGAGATCGCCGACCGCTGCCGAGGGGCGCAGCGGCCTGCGGAGCGTTCTCGTCCGCCGTCGTTTGCGTAATCGTCATCGCGTCCCCCACGTTTGTTCACTGCAGCGTAGCCGCTGCGCGGTTTGGCTTTTGTCAGCCTGCGCTTACCCCGCCACCGCGCCCATTTTCTTGAGGAGTTCGGGGTCGACTTGGCGGGCGACCATGGGGTGGATGCGGACTTCGGCGTTGCCCTTGACCACGCGCCGGTCAGTCGTCCGCCGTGCGCTACGCGCCCGGTTCATGTGCATCACTAACTCCCCCAATCATGCCGCCCGCTGCTCATATGGCACGTATGCGTCGGTATCCGCAAGCATGGCGGATTGCTTGGGTTTTTGGCCGTCCGCGCCCTTGGCGGCCCAGGTGGCGGCACCCCGGTCGCCGCGAAAGATCGTCTGCAGCTGATCGTTGGAGAATCCGGCCTCGAATATATCACCAGTACGGCCATCGGCCCAGGTGAACGTCGATTGCTCCCACAGGGCGTTGCCCGTCGTCGTGGTGATATCGAGCGGGTGGGCGTGCGTGTCGATGGACTTGATGCCCAACCCGGTCAGGCTGAAGAGTTCAATGGCTTCCGAGATGCCGTTCTGGTTCAGGTCGCGCCAAACCCGCAGATCGGCGAACTTCGCATCGTGCTGGTCGATGATGCCATCGGCGTTGCTGTCGAGGAGGCTCAGGTCGGC